>JBIKWS010000674.1:0-2989 GCA_044356195.1 Cyanophyceae cyanobacterium | reverse complement strand
AGCAACGCGCCGAGGACATCCTGATCGCTCCAGAGGTGGGGAGGCTTCTGCTCGACCTTTTCCGGAGCACGCTGGAGGTACACGGGATCTGCGAGCAGGGATTGCCAGTGCTGGAGCAGGGGAATGTGATGGTGGGTCGTGCGGACGACGCAGCTGTTGAAGGTCTCCGGGAAGGCGCGGCCGACCTCAAGACCCCAACCGCGTGTCCGGATTTCGGATCCTTGATGAGAGGCGCTTTGGGGTTCCTGGGTGATGGCGAGGGTTTCGTGGGATTCCCGGGCGAGCAATTTGGCCAGATCGGCCGTAACGATGAGGTCCGAATCGAGCCAAACAACCTGACTTCCCTCTTCGGCGTGGCTGAGGGATTCCAGCAGGGCCTGCGGCTTGCAGTTCCAGTTGTTGGCTCCCGGCAGGGTCGTTTCGATGAGTTCGCAGTCCGGTTGGGCGGCGATCCATTCGGCGAACCCCGGTGCCGAGCGGGGACGATAGATGAGGATCTTCGCGCCGGGACAGTGTTCGACGACGCTGAGCACCGCGAGCTGGATGCCGATCTCGGCTCCGGTGCGGTCTTCCGCCATGCAAAATACAGTTCTCATGCAGTGCGCCAACGCCCGGAATCCGTCGAGGGGCTGGTTCGGCCTTCGTTCTGTGGAGAGTTGGCGACTTTGGTCAAGCGCACGGCCTTGAGCTTGTCGAAGATCCTTTCCTTCAGGTCGAGATCATTTTGGTTGCTGGCCTGAGTTCCGTCTCCGAGGTGGAGGTTGCCGGTGAGGTCGTCCGTTACCTACCGGGGCGGAGTGGGGGTGGACGTGTTCAGCAAGCGTTCGAGGCGTTCCATGCGCTGTTCGAGTTCGCGGATGCGTGCGTCCTTCTCCTCCACCTTGCGGTTCAACGCCTGGATGGCGGCCAGCGCCACGCCGTCGGCGTCGACCGTCGAGATCCCCTTGTCGTCGGCACCCAGGCCGAAGGCGGCGTGGAAGTCCTGGGCGACGGGGCCCATGTGTCGGGTGCTGCCGAGGCTCCGGTAGCTCCACTCGGTGATGGGCAGTGCGGCGACCTTGCGGAGGACGTCCGCCGGATCCACGGGAGTGAAGTTTTCCTTCGCGTTGCGGTCACTGGTGGGGGTGAAGAACGTGGCCCTCGCCTCGCCGGCGACTTGCAGTTTCGAGGCCGGTATCTCGGTGCCGATGCCCACGTTGCCGGCATGGGTGATGGTCACCTGGGCGATTCCGTAGCGGTCGTTGTCGGCGTAATAACTCTCAAGCATTCCGTTGAAGCTGCCGCCGTAGGTGACGGGGATGCTGCGGATGACTCCGTTCTCCCTCACCTGGACCAGTCCGAGCACGTCCAGCGGCGCGCCTGGGTAGTGGCCGATGCCCACCCTTCCGTCGAAGGTGTTGGCGATGCCTGTGAACAAGTTGGGCATGTCGGTCAGTGCCACGCCGGTCAGTCCCGCGCCGTTGCCGACATAGCTGTCCGCGCGGATCGTGCCCGCGACGCGAAGTGCCGCGCCCTGGGGATCATTCGTTCCGATGCCAACCCCGCCTGTGGCGCGGATGAGGAATTGGTTGTCCCCTGTGGAGCCGAAGTCCGCCTCGGTGTAATCGCTCCATACCAGGGAACCCCTGTGGTCTGCGCGAGCGCGGTAACCAAACGCGACGGTGTAGTCGCCATCCGCTCGATTGTTCAATCCTCCCGGAACGGTCGCGTAGAGCCCCCCGGCACTGTTGCCGAAGCCGCCACCGACGGTTGAGGCAAAGCCGTGGGCCGTGCTGGAACTTCCACCCCCGATGGTCGCGTCAACGCCGCTGGCGATGTTGAAGTCCCCTCCGCCAACCGTCGAATAAAGGGCTGCGGCAACGTTCCGTGTCCCGCCGCCGATCGTTCCGGCGTCTCCGGACACCCGGTTGGTGAACTCGGCTATTCCGCCGCCAGCGATCGTGGCACCTGCCACCCCGGCATCGACAAAGTTGCCGGCATGGCCACCGATCACGTTGATCGACTCCCCGAGTTCCGACTGTGACGCATGCTCAATGCGGAGACCCCGACGGTTGTTGACCCGAAACTCGAGCGGTCGCGCGTCCGTGGTTCCGAGGAAATGGGACGCCGTGGTGCCGGCGTTGCCCGTGCGGCTCCAACTGTCGGCGGAACCGGGAATGCCTTGGGGTCCTTGCGGACCGGTGAGACCCACGGGGCCCGCTACGCCCTGAGGTCCTGTGAGGCCGATGGGGCCCTGGGGTCCGGCCGGGCCGGTGGCGCCGTTGAGGCCGTTGGTGCCATTCCTGCCGGGGGCACCTGCGGGGCCGGTTGCACCGGCAAGACCGTTCGTGCCATTGAGGCCGGGATCGCCCTTGGGACCTGCGGGTCCCTGAGGTCCGGCCGGACCGGTTCCGGGTGTCAGGGCGGTGCTGAGATGAACGGGCAGGATGGAGCCTGGGGCGATGCCGGCGGAGGTGACCGAGCCTTCGGTGACACCGTCGCCTCGGAGGCCCATGATGACTTCGGGCCTCGTACTGTACACGTAGGCTATCCCGCCATCCTTCACTGTGGTGTCGGCGAGGAGTGCCCCGACGACCACGCGGTTGGTCCCCAAGGCAAGGAGCACGCCCCCGAAGAAATCACCTCCAGACTCAATGCCCGCCCTGGGGTTCGGATTTCGAATGGTGGCCAATAGCGTGCCATCCATGCTGAACAGGTACGCCACTCCGGCGTCGTTTCCTATCGGCCCGCTCATGGAATCCCCGATCAGCACCTGATTGGTGCCCAGCACCGCCATGGATTCACCGAAATGATCGCCCTCCAGCGGATTCGGGTTGCGAAAAGTGGTCAACAGTTCGCCGTTGGTGTGGAACAGGTAGACCGCACCCGAGTCCGGCTTCCCTTTGGGTTGGCGGTCGATGGCTCCAATGAGCACCCGATTGAGGCCGGCCGACGCGACAGCTGTTCCAAATTCGATATCTGGCGATGGATTGGGATTCGTGAACGTCCT
>JBIKWS010000673.1:0-2993 GCA_044356195.1 Cyanophyceae cyanobacterium | reverse complement strand
CTCGGCCTCAGGAACAGGTGTTCGCCAAAGAGGTTCAGGTCCACCGCCACCCACGGTGCGTATCGGTAATGTCCGGCGCCCACCAGAAGCGGATCGAAATGGACCGGGGCAAAGAGGAGTCCGCGATGTTCCACGGGACGATCCCAGTATCCGGTGACGAACACATGGCCCCGGGGTGTCCAGATGTTGTGGGCCGGGATCCAGTCCCAGTCCGGTCTGCCCAGCGACCAGAACCCGGGCTGCCAGGCGTAGCGCGCCTGGAACCAGATCCAACAGCCCGGGATCCAGACGAAATCCGCGGACGGGGCCAGTGCGGAGGGGCCGGTCTCGACGCTGGGCGGGGGCGGCGGAAGATAGATTGCCTGCCGGTTGGCGGACTCCGCCCAGTAACCGGACGTCCATTGGTACCCCGAGGGAACCTGGGCCCAGTAGCCGGCGGCCCACTCGCGCCCGGGTGGAAGCGCCCGCCAGGTGCCGCTCAACCAGACGAAGTTCATCCGCTCGTCATCCCATGTCCAGTAGCCGGGGATCCACGCGATGTTCACGCCCGCGGGTCGTTGGCTGGGTGGAACCTCTTCGATCAAGGGGGGCGCCGGTTTCGCGACGATGCGGCCCGGCTGCGGATTGAAGCTCTGGAGACCGGCGAAGGCTTCATGCACGGGGCCGCGCGTGAGCACTTCGACTCCTTCCGGAACCACTTCCCGCATCTGGGCGCGGCACAGCTCGACATGCACCGCCGTTGCCAGCACGAACAGGATGAGGCTGAAGAAGGCCCGGGTGGGGCCGAAGGGGACCACGTGTTCCGTGGGAAGAGGTGTCATGCAGGTGCTCGAAGGCGCCCGCGGTCGTGCCCCACCCGGATGGAAGAGGCCCGCACAGCGCGGCGAAGCGTCACCCTAAGTCGGATTTGCGAGGATCCCCATGGGGCCTTACCCGCCCCCGGGACCTTGGGGCGCTCTTGACACAGCCCCCGTCTCAAAACGGGGCGGCAACGTCCTCGTTGCCCTACTATTCCCCTTTCCCAAGGCGATGAGGACACCGCCACCCCGATCCTGCTCGCGAATGGGTGCCGCTTCAGGATGTGTCCGGACCTGGGTGAGGTCGGCCTTCCGGACTACGCGTGGAGTCCGGACTGGATCAATTGATTGAGGCCTCGGACCCGAACCCGGGGCTCCAGCTCGTAAGCGGTGTCTCCGGGGCAGACCAAGGTCAGTTGGTCGAGTCGCAGAAGCTCCAATCCCATCCGGCAGGAAGGCGTCATCCTGGCCGAGTCGGCGTATTTGAATTCAAAGCCGAGACGCCGGCCGTTCTGGATGATCATCAGGTCGAGTTCCCCCTGGCCATGGACGGACCAAAAGAACGCCTCCTCGTCCGAGACGTCAGCGATCCTGATGATCTCTTCGAGAGCGAAGCCCTCCCAGGAAGCGCCCAGTTTGGGCCATGTCTGGATTTGTTCGGGATCGGTCACGCTTGCCAATCGGTGCAGGATTCCGCTGTCACGGAAGTAGATCTTCGGAGACTTCACCTGACGCTTGCCGACGTTCTCGAACCACGGTGGGAGCCGGCGGATCATCAGTGTACCAACGAGCGTGTCGAGGTGGTGACGCATGGTTGTGTCGGACATGCCGAGCGAGCGCCCAATCTCGGAAGCATTGAATACCTGACCGTGGTAGTGGGCCAACATCATCCAGAACCGCCGTAGCGCTCCCGGGGCGATTCGGATGCCCAGGGCTGGAATGTCACGTTCGAGGAAGGTCCGGATGTAGAACTCCCTCCATTGCGCACTGGCGGAGTCACTTTCTGCGAGGAATGACATTGGGAAACCGCCGCGGATCCAGAGCGTCTCGACCTGTCCTGTGCCCACCTCGATCAACGAAAATGGCGTCACCTCCACGAAAGCGATGCGGCCGGCGAGAGTCTCCGAGCCTTGCTGGAGCAGGTCGCGGGATGCGCTGCCCAGGATCAGGAATCGAGCAGGATTGCCTGGGCGGTCCGCGAGAACGCGCAACAGCGGGAACAGGTCCGGTCGGCGTTGAACCTCATCGATGACCACAAGACCGCGGAGGGGTTCGAGTGCGAGCCTAGGGTTCTCAAGGCGGCCGAGATGGAGCGGATCTTCGAGATCGAAGTAGTTGCGGGCTGAGTCGAAGCCGGGTTCCGCCGTTGCGATCTGGCGGGCGATGGTTGTCTTTCCGGACTGACGTGGGCCGAGGAGGGCGACGCAGGGGAAGTTTCGAAGGAACTGCTGGACGCGTTGGAGAAGGTGACCGCGCTGCATGTGGAGACATTGCATGAAAATTCGGTGTCTGGCACCGAATTTTCATGAACGCAATTCAAGCGTCTCTGTTCCAGGACTTTGCGATCATGATGCCGAGGGGGGCGACGCAGAAGAGAGGCCCCGCCACGGCGAGGACTGACGAGGAACCCGCCCGGCAACCCCTCGCCGCACGCGTCGGTATCGGGATCGGTATCGGCATCGGAATCGAAAACGAAGGGGAGAACATGGTCGATCCCGATCCCGAGGAACGGTGACAAGCACGTCGTCACCCTGGCCTTTGGGTTCCCCACGAGATTCCCTGTCAGGAAACAGCGGGCTCAAACGTTCCATCCTGAATCCTTCTGCAGATTGGAATGCCGATGCCTATTCCTGAATCCGATGTGCGCACCTCCTCGGTGTCGAAGCCGTCCCCAACCCGCCGGCGGTGGATGGTGACGTTGCTTCTCCTGGCGGGTGGCGTAGTCGGCTTCGCACTGCTGTTGCGCGCGCCGGCCCGAGCCAAGCTGCCTCCTGCCAAGGCTCAGCCCGTCCGGACGAAGGTGGTGGAGCTTGCGCCCCGCGATTTCCCCGTGCTCTTGCGGGCACAGGGGGTGGTCAGGGCCCGTGAGGAGACCACGCTGAGCGCCCAGGTCTCGGGCCGCGTGCTGCGGGTGAGCGAACGGTTTGACGACGGGGCGTTCTTCGCGGCCGGTGAGGTTCTGGTGGAGGTGGAGGA
>JBIKWS010000063.1:0-10606 GCA_044356195.1 Cyanophyceae cyanobacterium | reverse complement strand
AGCATCTGGAACGGGACGTCCGGAACCTCCTTCGACGTTCCCGCCTTGAAGGCCTCGTAGGCCTTCACGCAATCCGGCAATGCCGCCGCGTCATGCGGCCGATCCAGAAGCCACCCGTAGAGCGCCACCCGCGTCGCGTTCGCAGGGTGCGGGTGCACCATGCGGACCACGTCGGCGAGCGACGGGCTCTGGCCCACCGAGGCGCGGAGGATCTGTTCATCCGACGCCTTCTCCAGCCAGCGCTGGACGAGTTTCTTGGGGACGGACCCCAGGGACTTCCGACCGACCACGCCGGAGCGGACGATCTGGACGAAATTCCGGACGAGCCGGCCATCGGCGCAGACCCGTGGGAAGACCGCCTTGAGCTGGTTGGCGTCGAGCACGCTCAACGCGGCGCAGAGCAGGGCGGGCATGTCCTTCATGTGCCCGCGTTCGCGGCTGTAGAGGGCCACCTTCGCGGTGAACTCCGGTCCGGCTGCGGAGACCATCTCGAGCACGCGCTCCAGCTGGGTTTCCGCCGACGCGTAGAAGGTCCCGTTGAGGCACCCGGTCACCGCGTACTGCGCGAGGGCCTGCCGCGGCGGAAGGGCGAAGGCCTTTCCGCCGGCCTCATTGCGGGTATCCGCCGGGGGCGGGGATCCTGCGAGGGAGCGGAAGATGTGTTTGTTCGCCATGTACGTTCCTTTCGTTCGTTGTGCCATTCAGTAATGCAACGGGCGTGCCAAGTGCGAAACGGGCGTTTCACTTTATTCCTAAAAACCTTTTTCGCAGATGTTTACAGCAGCCATTGGCGTGGGAATCCTTGCGGGTTTCGCCCGCGCAATGCATCGATCATTGGCGAAAGCCATCGCTTATAAGCGAACGGAACCGATTTGGTTCCTCGAACTTCCTGCTCCGCCTGGAACCCAGCTCTAGGAACATCCCAAGCATTGGCCCTACGCTGGAGCGGTGGGCTGGTTGAACGTCATCCATGAAGACTCCGCACTGCTGGTCGTGCACAAACCCGCAGGACTGGTGTGTCACCCCACCAAGGGCGACTCGGCCTCCAGCCTGATCGGTCGCGTGCGATTGCACCTGGGCCTCGACGCCGAACCACAGATGGTGCACCGGCTCGACCGCGAAACCAGCGGTGTGATGGTGTTCGGCAAGACCGAGGAGGCCTCCGCCGAACTGCGCCGCCTGTGGATGGCCGGGTTCGTCACCAAGGAATACCTCGCCATCGTCCACGGCCATCCCCACGACGACAGCGGCATCGTCGACGGTCGCCTTGGAAAACACCACGAATCCGGCGTCTCCATCCGCGATCAGGTGCGCGACGACGGCGCCTGGGCGCGCACCCGTTTCCGTGTGGTCCACCGCTTTGGTCGCGCCGAAAGACCCTTCGCCGTCGTCCGTGTCTGGATGGACACCGGACGCAAGCACCAGATCCGGATCCATATGTCCCACGTCGGCCATCCGTTGGTGGGCGACAAGATCTACGGCGGCGACGATTCCCTGTACCTCGACTTCGTCCAGCGGCGGTTGTCCGCGGAACAGAAGGGTCGCTTGCACCTCGCCAACCAGGCGTTGCACGCGCACCGGCTCTGGCTTCCGTGGGAAGGCGTGGAACGTTGTTTCGAATCACCGCCCGAGGACACCTTCCGCGCCTTTGTCGCCGGCGAATCCGTGCCATGGCTGGAAGATCCGTACGATCCCTTAAGGCCGTCACAGGAGCCCGAAACCTCAACCTGAATCTCCGCCCGTGGGCCGGGTGCGCCTCCAATTCGAGTTCCCTGTTGCCAGACTCCAGTTTCCAGAAGGGAAAAGTGTAGGCCGCGTGAGGTCGCGCAGCCTCCCACGGGCGCAACGTAACAGTGCCCGCTCACGGACGGGGAGGCGACGTCCTCGTCGCCGTTCCAATGCCATTCCCAATGGCGATGAGGACATCGCCGCCCCGAATCCTTTCCAAAAGGGCGGAGTGGCCAGATGCGCCGGCTCCACGACGGATCCCAACCCCGACTCGCGCACGAACCCTTCCGGGTCCATGCTTCGCCGCATGGCGAAGCAGTACTGGCTCGTGAAACAGGAACCGGAGGCCTACGCGTGGTCCACGTTCGTGCAGGACGGGCGCACCGTCTGGACCGGCGTCCGGAACTTCCAGGCGCGGAATTTCCTCCGCGCGATGAAGCAGGGCGACGCGGTTCTCTATTACCACAGCGTTTCCGACAAGCAGGTCGTGGGAATCGCACGCGTCGATCGTGAAGCCTACCCCGATCCCACCGCCACCGAAGGCGACTGGTCGGTGGTGGATCTCGTTCCTGACCGGCCGTTGAAACACCCGGTGACCCTCGCGTCCCTCAAGGAAGACCCGATCACCGCCGACATGCCGTTGATCCGCCAATCGCGCCTCAGCGTGATGGCCATCACCGAAGCCGTGTACCGCCGGATCGTGGAACTCAGCAAGACGCCCACCCCGGCGTAGCCGACGACGTCAGGAGGCTGAGGTCGAAGCCCCCCCAGTTCCCAGTCCGGTGAAGGCCGGGTGCCCTCACCCGGCGAAGGCCTCAAACCCGGATCTCCCAACCTCAAAAGCATTCGCCCCTCCGCGTGAGGGCACGCGGTCGACAGCAGGATCCCGGGAACTGGCGACTGGCAACCGGGAACTCAGACTGGCGCTGCCCATCGCGCGGCGTAGGTTCCCCGCCATGGAACGGATCCCTTCCACCTGCGCGCTCTCCCGGCTTTTGACCTGGGCCGAAGCCCGCGGCGCTTCCGACATCCACGGCCGGTCCGGCTCCGGATTCATCCTCCGGATTTCGGGTCGACTGGAACCGGTGACAGAACCCGAGTTCTCCCTGCCGGAGGAGGTCACGGTGCAGTCGTGGTTCCTCGATGCGTTTTCGCCCAGGCTCTGTGCCCGCATCACCACCGACCGCGAGGTGGACGCCAGCTTCGAGCACGGTGCCCTCCGTTACCGCGCCAATTTCAGCAAGCAACGCGGCGCCCAGTCCTTCTCCTTCCGCATTGTTCCCCAGCAACGCAGGCAGCTGGCCGAACTGCAGCTTCCCGACAGTCTCGCCGACCTGATGCGTTCCATGCGCGGACTCATCCTCGTCACGGGTCCCACCGGCCAAGGCAAGAGCACGACGGTGCGAGCCATGCTGCAGCAACTCGCCGAGGAACGCGCCGCGCGCATCATCACCATCGAGGACCCGATCGAACACCTGTTCGTCGACGCCCGGTCGCACTTCGAGCAGCGCGAGGTCGGCATTGATACTGCTTCCTTCGCCGATGGTATCCGCAACGCCATGCGTCAGGACCCGAACATCCTTTTTGTGGGTGAGATCCGGGATCGCGAGAGCATCTGGGCAGCGATGCAGGCAGCGGAAACCGGGCACCTCGTGGTCACCACACTGCACGCTGATTCCGTGGGACAGGCCATCGGCCGTCTGCGCGAGCATTACCCGGCCTCCGAGCAGACCGCCGTCAGCGCCCTGCTGGCGCGGAACCTCAACGCCATCGTGAGCCAGCGCCTCATTCCCAACCTTTCGGGTGGACGCACGCCCTGCCTCGAAATCCTCAGGCGGGACGCCGGAGTCGAGGAAGCCATCCGCGAGAACCAGCTGACCCTGCTCGCCGGAATCGTGGAAGCGTCCAACCACGTCGGGATGCACAGCTTCGACCAATACCTCCAGGAACTGCTCTCTGCCGGCGTGATCTCGGTGGAAACAGCCCGTGAGTACGCGGTCAACCGCCACCGGCTGGAACTGGCCTTGCGCGGCATCATCACGGCCCAACCCATCCTCGCCACCAAGGCCTGACCATGCTCGTCCTTTTCCGGTTCTTCCTCACCTCGCTCTTCCTGTGGCTGATCGTGAAGCTTTCGCGACAGGCCGCAGAGAACCTCGACGACGACGTCTCCAACGCAGGCCTGTTCGCCCTCGCAGTCGTGGTCGGCTTCGCCGCCAGCATCACCTGGGCTCCGGTGCTCGGCCGACTCGTGGCGGGTCCAATGACCGGGCTGATGACGGACGGCCAGGTCTCCGAGGACCGCACCTGGCTGATCCGCTTCGCCCGCCGTTGCGAGGCCCGGGAATGGCCTCGCCTCGCGGTGCTGGCTGCCTTCGCCGAGGGCGTTCGTCATCCCAACCTTCCCGCCGCGTTCGTGGTCGGAATGAACAATGCCCGCCCGGGATCGTGGCTGGAGAAGGCCTTCGCCCGCGAGGTCTGGCGCTTCAACAACATCACCCACTGCGTCCGTGCCCACGAGATCTTGCGGACGCGCCATCAGATCGACCCGGGAACCCATGAACAGGCCGAGATCAATCTCGCGCTGATGTCCCAGATCCGCGAACCCGCCCCCGCCCTGCCCCCCCTCGCCGTGCCTGCCGCGCCGCCAGCGCCACTCCCCAAACGGAATGCGCGGATCCGACTGTTCGGCGACGCCGCGAGCCCAGCCGCCAAACCGAATCCCGCCGAAGGAAAGGAGGAGGGCTGACATGTTCCACTTCCTCAACCGCTGCCTCCACGGGTTCATCTGGATGTGCTGGATCGCCGCCGCCGCCGCCCTCTGGACCCAACGCGAGCACGCACGCCCCGTCGTGGATTATGCCGTGATCCTGCGCGACGCGAACTGGTCCAGCCCACCACTCCTCCCACGTTTCTCCGGCAAGGTCACCCGTGTCCTCGGCGAATCCATCGTCCAGTTCAAGGCCGACGATGGCACCGTCTGGAACCTCGGATTGCAGGGCTGCGAGACCAACGGATTGCCGGCGGGCATCGAAGGACTCCGATTCGTTGCCGAGACACGGCGGCATCTCACGAACGCGTTGGTCGGACGTCCGGTCGAGTTCGCCTTCACGCAGACCAACGTCACGCGCACGGGCCTCGGTTATTTCTACCTCGATTCAACCAACAGCGTGCTCCTCGGACTCGTCGAGGCCGGACGTTGTGGGGTCAAGACTCCCGAAACCCGCGTCCTCCCCCTCCGCGAACAATACCAACTCCGCGTGGCCGAACGTCAGGCGCGCACCGCCAAGGAAGGCCGCTGGGGGTTGTAGGGGGGAGATCCAGGTTTCCAGTTTCCATTCTCAAGTGACGTCCCTCCGAACGTAGCAGCCAACGTCAGGAGGCCGTGGAAGGTGAAGACTGAAAAACTCGAACTTTCCCGACGGATTCCGGAAGCACGTGCGTGTTCCGGACGATGAAACGCATGAGAATCCTTCCGATGGTGGCGCTGATGGGGACGTTGGGCATGGGATCGCACCCTACATGGGCGCAGGAGCCCGCTCCCGCTCAACCGATCGTGATCCGGCAGCAAGACCTCACGCCTCCTCCCTCGAAGACATCCAACCTTCCGGT
This sequence comes from Cyanophyceae cyanobacterium, assembly GCA_044356195.1. Lineage (GTDB taxonomy): Bacteria > Verrucomicrobiota > Verrucomicrobiia > Limisphaerales > UBA9464 > UBA6176. The sequence continues at coordinate 5,266 of JBIKWS010000063.1, read as the reverse complement.
GTTCACCGTGCGGACGAAGGGGGAGCAGACGGTCGGTCAGTTGGTGCAGTTCGTCCGCGATGAAATGGCCAAGGACAAGTCCACAAAGCACACCGTGAACATCATTGTGGGTCCCGGAGTGGCCGAGCTGAAGGCCCCGGCGGACCTGGATCTGGTCAACATCACACCCCTGCGCCTCTTCGAGGCCATCGCCAGTGTCGAGCCGCGCCTGATGTTCCTTTCGCTGGGCTCCAACCCGAATGAAACGACCATTTCGCTCATGCTCCGCCCGAACGCCCGCGACAAAGCCCCGGCAAAGGAGATCAAGCTCCGGGTGTTCCGGATCCCGACGCCACCGATGCAATTCTCGGGTGCGGATTCGGACAAGCTCCGGGCAGCGCAGCTGGAGGATGCCACGAAGAAGCTGCAAAGCGACATCATCGAAGTCATGAAGACTGCGGCCGAACTGCGGGCAGCCGCCGGAGGCCCTGCCATGAGCAAGAACTTCGACTTTCGCGTCCATCCTTCAACGCGGACCTTGCTCGTTACCGGCACCGCCGAGGACATGGAACTGGCGCAGGAAGTCCTGACCGTACTTGGTGCAACGGCATCGACACCGGCTGTTCGTGCCGAAAATCCCAACCAGCCCCAACCCAGGAACCCGCTCTGAACCCGGCTGACGTCATTGGCCTTTTCCACCTCCATCCCGCTGATGAAGCCCGTCCCGGACGCGGCCCCCGCCCCCACGGCCGATCCGGCTGTTGGGGCGGGCATCGCCACGCTCACCGAGCGCATGACGCGGGGTGACGAGGACGCCTACCGCGAGTTCCACGAAGCGTGGTTCCATCGATTGTTTCGGTACATCCTCGTCCTCATGCGCGGCGACGAACACGCGGCCCGGGACGTTGCTCAGGAAACCTTGCTCCGGGTCGTGCGGCGCATCCGAAGCTTCGATTCCAACGAGGTCTTCTGGGATTGGCTGACGTGCCTCGCCCGTTCGGCCGCTGCTGACCATGGTCGGAAGTCAACGCGGTACCGAAGGTTCCTCGATTGGTTCTCCAACGAACCGGAACCCATGCTTGCCGAGCCCGCACCCGACACGCTCGAAACAGCTCTGACATCGGCCTTGGAAGGCCTTCCGGAATCCGACCGCACATTGCTTCGGGCGAAGTATTCGGAACGACGCCCCGTCCGCGAAATCGCCCAGGAATCCGGCCTTACCGAAGAAGCCGTGGAATCCCGACTGTCCCGCGCCCGCGCCGCCCTCCGTCGAATGACCCTCACAATCCTGCGACATGAATCCGGAACCTGACCTGAACCGTGATCTCAACCGTGCCTTGGACGAGTCGCTTCCCGGCGACTTCGTGGCGACGTCGCTGGCCCACACGCTGGCTGCAGTCCGCGCCCGGCGTCGACGGAAGCAGGCGACGACACTGGTGGGAACCCTGTGCCTCGTGGCCGCGGTCGTCTGGCTGGTGCGCGGGCCTACGAAACCCGACGTCGGAAACGTCGCACGCGCACCGGAGACACCGGCGACAGCGCAGGCCTCAGGAGGCATCGTCCTCCACGAGATCACGGACGCAGAGTTGCTGGCCTTTTTTCCGGGACAAGCCGTCGGATTCGCCACCGTCAACGGCCAACGCGAGTTCATCCTGTTGCCGGCGGAGTCCGCGGAGTGAGGGCGGGATGGTGTGATGGACCGCGCTCATGCCCCAACGGGGCAAACGGTGAAAGCCCGGGGTGAAACCCCGGGGACCGCGTCCCCCGAAATATTCTCCGCGCCCTGAAAGGGCGCACGGGGACATTCGCCGTGGTGGGTGTGTGATCACGGGTTGTCGCCGTCCGCCCCGTTGGGGCGGGGTATCACGGGGTGGTGTGACCCAGGGTTCCGCTCCGCTCCACCCCGGGCTTTCGCCGTGCGCCGCGTTGCGGCGAGGGCGGGCGCGGGATTGCATGCCCTGGGGATGCGTCCCCAAAGCGCCGGGTGACGGCACCCATCCTAGAGCCCCCCTGACTCCGAACTCGCGCATTTGGCCGGCCAGGTCCATCGTCCCTTCATGCCCCGCGTGTTGGATGCGCGCCTTGTCGCGCTTGCCCTTGCCGTCGCGCCGATTGCCGCTGCGGCCGACATCGACGTCCAGAAGACCACGGCCTCGGCCGGAATCTACAAGCCATTGGTGGCCGATGACCGGCCGCTCGAACCGATCCTCGCACCGTCTTCCGGCGAAGGCGTGGCGCGGATCAAGCAGTTCGAGATCACGCCCGGGTTGAAGGTCGACCTCTGGGCGGGCGAACCGCTCCTCGCCAATCCGGTGGCGTTCTCCGTCGACGAACGCGGCCGCGTCTTCACCAGCGAGACCTACCGCTACCGCACCAGCGTCCTCGATATCCGGCACTACATGTTCATGCTCGAGGACGACCTCGCCTGCCGGAACATCGACGACCGCCTCGCGATGATCCGGAAATGGTTTGGTCCCGAAGGCGAACAACAGCTCTCGCGCGAGACCGAAGTCATCCGCCTCCTCGAAGACCTCGACGGCGACGGCCGCGCCGACAAGTCCTCCGTGTTCGCCGACCGCTTCACCAGCCCGTTGTCAGGCATCGGGTCCGGTGTCCTCGCGTGGCGTGGCGATGTCTGGTTCACCGAGATTCCCAGCCTCTGGCGGTTCACACCGGGCACCAGCACGGCCGGGAAGAAGCCGGGGCCGCTCGCCTCCGATCCGCGTCCCATGGAGGGTTACCGCGCCCAGGAACTCCTCCGCGGCTTCGGCGTGCGTTTCAGTTTCACCGGACACGACCTGCACGGGCTGCGGATCGGTCCCGATGGCCGCCTCTACTTCAGCGTGGGCGACCGCGGTGCGCATGTGACCGGAAAGGAGCGTCAGGTCATCGACATTCCCGACGAAGGCGGGGTGTTCCGCTGTGAACTCGACGGCTCCGGACTCGAACTCGTCCACCGCGGCCTGCGCAATCCCCAGGAACTCGCCTTCGACGAACGCGGTGATCTCTTCACCGGCGACAACGACTCCGACATGGGCGATCGCGAACGCTGGGTGCGCATCGTCGACGGCGCGGACAGCGGATGGCGGGTGGGTCACCAGCACGCGCCGCTCGGCAACGCGGGCATGTGGAACCTCGAACGTCTTTGGGTGCCCCAATTCCCCGGGCAGGCGTCCTACGTCCTGCCTCCGATCGCCAACATCGGCGACGGTCCCGGCGGGCTTGTCTACGATTACGGCACCAGCCTGCCGGATTCCCTCAAGGGACGATTCCTCCTCGCCTACTTCAAGGGCACCAGCGCCCGCAGCGGCGTCTATTCCCTCGCCGTCGAACCCCGCGGGGCCAGCCATGCCCTCGTGGCCCACGATTCGTTCGTCTGGAATTCACTCGTCCCCGACGTCGACCTTGGCCCCGACGGTTCCATCTGGTTTGCCGATTGGCACGAAGGCTGGCCGAAGAGCAACAAGGGCCGCATCTACCGGGCGCAATTCCCGGACGTGGCGGCCCGTCCGGAAGCGGCCGAAGCCGCGCGCATCCTCCGCGACGGTTGCTCCGGTGCCACACCCGACCAACTCGTCGGATGGCTGGGCCAAGCCGATCTCCGCGTCCGCACCGAGGCCCACCTCGAACTGGCCCGCCGGATCAGCCAACGCCGCGCCGGTGCTGACGACCTTGAACGTCGCCTCGGACGCCTTGCCCAGACGTCGGCCTCCGAACGCGTCCGCATCCACGCTGTCTGGGCGCTCGGCGTGGCCGGACGCACGGGCACGTGGCGGGCTCCGCTCCTGGCGCTCCTTCGTCCCGAGCACGGCGAGGTCGCCGTCCAATCCGCCCGCTCCATCGGATGGTGGGTGGAACGTCAGCAGATCAACGTCCTGGGCCAACGGCGCGTCGCGGGTGCGGAGGTTCCGAAGTACGACCGGTTCCTGCAGGAGGCACTGCTCACCCTCATGAACGAAGGCTCGCCCCGCCAGCGTGCCGCCGCCACCGAAGTCCTGGGCAAGGCCGGCTGGCGCGGGTTCGTCCCCGCCCTGCGTGCACTTGTGCAGAAGCATCCCGTGGAAGCCGATCCCGTCTGGCGCACCGTCGCCGCCGCGGCACTCGCGCGGCATCCGCAGGGCGGGGAAGCCGCTGGTTGGAAGTCGGACGCCGACCCCTCCGTGCGCACGGTCGCACTGCTGGCCTTGCGCCGCCGTTCGGATCCCGCCGTCAGCGCGTTCCTCTCCGATCCGGAGCCGCTCCTCGTGGTCGAAGCCGCCCGGGCGATCAACGACATGCCCATTCCGGCCGCGCTTGCCGCCCTCGCCGAATTCGCCGATCCCGCGCGACTCGAACCGCTGCTGGCCAAGCTCGCCGCGTTCGAGTCGCCAGCTCCGGCCAAGTCCGATGGCATCCGCGATGTCCGCAGCGATCAGCCGTTGCCGTGGAAGGACGCCCGGTACGAACCCACGGCACCGTTCCTCCATCGCGTCATCAACGCGAACTTCCGCGTGGGCACGCCCGAATCCGCCCAACGGTTGGCCGCCTTGGCAACCCGCGAAACCCTTCCCGACAACCTCCGCAATGAAGCCATCGCCGCCCTGGGAACGTGGGCCAAGCCTCCCGCCCGCGATCGCGTCGTCGGAACCTATCGCCCCCTCAAGGATCGCGAGCCGATGACCGCACAGGGAGCCTTGCTGCCTTCGGCGGCTGGCCTGCTGACCAACGGTCCGGCCGAGGTGCGCATCGCTGCCGCGGACGCGGTTGCCTCCCTCGGATTGAAGGATGCCGCCCCGCGTCTCGAATCGCTCGTCCGCGATACCAACGCTCCCGCCAAGGCGCGCGCCGCCGGTCTGCGGGCCCTGACCCGCATCGATCGCGAGGCTCCGGGACTACGGCCGCTGGTTGAGTTCGCCGCCCGCGATTCCGCCGAGGCCGTGCGCCTCGAAGCTTCCCGCATCGGAGCCGAACTCAATCCTTCCGACGCCCTCGGCCAGCTCACCGCGAAGCTCTCCAACGGCACCACTGCGGAAAAGCAATCCGCCTTCACCAGCCTCGGTACGCTCGCGAGCGACGGTGCCGATGCCGTCCTCGCCGACTGGCTCGAACGCCTGATGAAACGTGAGGTCGCCAATGAGGTGATGCTCGACCTCGTCGCCGCCGCCCGCCTGCGGAAGGCCGACGTCGTGAAGTCGCGCCTGGCCGCCTACGAGGAGTGGAAGCTTCCGAAGGATCACCTGACGCCGTTCCGCGAATCCCTCTTTGGCGGCGATGCCGCGCGTGGCCGGAAGATCTTCTACGAAAACGC
>JBIKWS010000672.1:0-2994 GCA_044356195.1 Cyanophyceae cyanobacterium | reverse complement strand
GGTGGGGGCACCGTTGAGCCCAGCGGAGCGCGCGACCATCGATGCGGCATTGGCGGAGACGGATCCGTCGCTGGCCTCCGCCAAGGTGCAGGCGGTGCTGGATGCCCGAACGTTGGTCGGGGTGCATATCAACCCGGAGATGCGGGTGAAGGTTCAACCGGGCGAGGCGAAGCCGACGCTGGTGGAGGGCGGGTGGACGGCGTTCCTGGTGAAGGTGCACAACGAGGCAGGAACGACAGCGCCGTTGCGGGTGAAGAGTCCCCAGGCCGAACGGTTGCACGAGGCCCCGTCGTCCACGGTGGGCGATCGGTGGCTGGCGACGGAGTTTTTCTCGGCCGCGCCTTTGCGGGCGGAGTTGGGCGGGTTGCCGCTCGAGTACCGGGTCCTGCAATTGTACTCGCGGGATCGGGGATCCCGGGAGGCAAAGCTCGCCTTCGACGTGGGGCAGGGGACGCAGGATCTGGGCTTTCGTGGGGAGACGGACGTGCTGTTCCAGTGCCGCGCCGCGGAGGTCATCCGGCTTCGGATCCTGGATGAGCACGGGGCTCCGACGACGGGTTCGTTGAACGTGACGGATGCCCTGGGACATGTGTTCCCCGCACCTTCGAAACGGTTGGCTCCGGACTTCTTCTTCCACACGCAGGTGTACCGCGGCGACGGCGAGGAACTGCGGTTGCCCACCGGGAAGTACACCGTCGAATTCCGGCGCGGGCCGGAATCCGAGGTCGAACGTCGCGTCGTGGAAGTGCGCCCGGGACCGCAGGAATGGAGCTTCCAGGTGAAGCGTTGGATCGACCCGGCGAGACTGGGATGGATCTCCGGCGATCATCACATCCACGCGGCCGGATGCGCGCATTACAACAAGCCGACCGAGGGGGTGCACGCGCCGGACATGATGCGGCACGTGCTCGGGGAGGATCTGAAGGTGGGGGCGAACCTCACGTGGGGTCCCTGCTTTGATTACCAGAAGCAGTTCTTCCGCGGCGTGGATGATCCCGTGTCGCGGTTCCCCTATCTGCTGCGCTACGACATCGAGGTGAGCGGGTTCGGGTCGCATGAGTCGGGTCACCTGTGCCTGCTGCGGTTGAAGGACCAGATGTACCCCGGGGGCGACTCCAAGCATCACTGGCCGAAGCTTTGCCTGAACACGCTGGCGTGGGCGAAGCGCCAGGGCGCGTTGACGGGACCGGCCCATTCCGGGTGGGGGTTGGAGGTGAAGACACGCGATCTGCCGAACTTCGAGATCCCGCCGTTCAATGGGATTGGGGCCAACGAATACATCGTGGACGTCACGCACGAGGTGCCGGGACCCGACGGCAAGCCGGTGCCCGCGGTGGATTTCATGTCGACGGTCGACACGCCCTACGTGTGGGAACTGAACATCTGGTATCACACGTTGAACGCCGGCTTCCGGACGCGCATCAGCGGCGAGACCGATTTTCCGTGCATCTACGGCGAGCGGGTTGGCCTCGGGCGGAGTTACGTGAAGTTGCCGCCGCGCTGGAGTTACGAGGACTGGTGCGAAGGCATCCGCGCCGGGCGCAATTACGTGGGCGATGGATTCAGTCACCTCCTGGATTTCAAGGTGGAGGCGTCGGGCGTCCGCGCCGAGATGGGTGTGGCTGGCAGCGAACTGGCGGTTCCCTCGACGACGCGGGTGCGGGCCTCGGTGCGCGTCGCGGCCCGATTGGATGAGACCCCGGACACGGCGATCTCGTCTCGGCACTATTCAGAGAAGCCCTACTGGCACGTGGAACGTGCGCGGCAGGGATCGACGCGGCAGGTGCCCGTGGAATTGCTGCGCAACGGGGTTCCAGTGGCCCGCCAGATGATCGAGGCGGACGGTTCGATGAAGGACCTGTCCTTCGAGGTGGAGGTCGGGCAGAGCAGTTGGCTGGCGGTCCGCATCCTCCCGAGCGCGCACACCAATCCCATCTGGGTGACCGTGGGCGGGAAGCCCGTGCGGGCATCGCGACGTTCCATCCAGTGGTGCCTCGATTCCGTGGACCAGTGCTGGAAGAACAAGGAGCGCTTCCTGAAGGGGGCGGAGCACGCCCAGGGTGTGGCCGCGTACGACCATGCCCGGAAGGTGTATCGCGAACGGTTGAACGAAGCGTCGGGGGATTGAACGGAAGCGTTGCGAACACGAGCACGGCGGGGCGGGTTGCCCCGTGTTCCGGTCGGTTCGGTGGGCCAGACGCCGCCGATCAATGCGGTTTGGCGGAATCCGGTGTCTCCGCGGGCTTCGATGAGTGGTCGCGTTGGTCGGCGTGGAGCACGGCTTCGAGCGCCTGGATGTGCTGGCGTGCGACCGAGACATACTTCTCCTCGTCGGTGCCGTAGTGGGCGGCCATCTCGCGGACGCTCCGCTGCTCGTGCTCATGGAAGATCAGGCCGGCGCGGACGGCACGATCCTCCGGAAAGCCCAGGGCTTGGAGCGCGTCCACACTCAGATGGATGGCGCTTCCCAGCGTGTCCCGTTGGAACAGGTGGACGCCGCGGCGGATGAGTTCGTAGGCGTGCGCCCGGGAGGTGGCCCGGGCCAGGATCTGGAGGTTGGGGAACTCGTGTCGCACCAGGTCCACGATCTGGAGCGACTTCTCGGTGTTGTCGACAGCGCAGATGAAGAGCCGGGCCTTGGCGGCTCCGGCCGCGGCCAGCAGATCGGGACGCGAGGCGTCGCCGTAGTAGGACTTGATGCCGAACCGCGCGAGGGACTCGATCTGATCGGGGTCGCTGTCGAGAACCGTGACGCCAAAGCCGTTGGCGCGGAGCAGGCGTCCAACGATGTGTCCGAAGCGGCCGAATCCGGCGAGCACGACCGGGTTGTCGTGGGACTCAACGGCATCGGGTTCGCGCGACTTGCTGGGCTTCGCGGCGAACCGGGGTTGCAGGAGGCGATCGTTGAAGACGAGCAGCAACGGGGTGAGGGCCATGCTGAGGGCGACGGCGGCCTTGAGCGGTTGGGCGATGCCATCGGTGAACACGCCGAGT
>JBIKWS010000671.1:0-3003 GCA_044356195.1 Cyanophyceae cyanobacterium | reverse complement strand
CGGTGTCGACGATGAGGAGGCTGCCATCCGGGGCCTCGAGGACATCGGTGGGACGGAAATCAACATCCTCGCTAACGACGAAGTCGGTGTCGGTGGAGGCGTAGGTCGAGCCTTCGGGGCGGAGGGCGTGGCGGGAGACCTTGTGGAGGTTGAAGGTGGTGGCGAAGAGGTTGTCCTTGTAGGCCGGGCCGAAGGTGGCGGCCTGGTAGCGGCAGAGTCCGCTGGGCGCGCCGGCACCGAACTGCACGAACGGATGGAGGAGGTCGGGTCCGGTGCGGATGACGCCGCGTTCTTCGAGGACGGAATTTTCCTTGCCGAACACGCCGCCGTAGATGGCGTGGGCGATGCCATCGCGGAGGCCGGGGGCGCTGAAGTCGATGAAGGTACTGGTGAAGACGGGTTCGCCGTCGGCAGTGAAGGCGACCTCGACGGGGTTGTCCATGCCGCCGGTCATGACGATTTCGAGGTCGGTGCCGTCGGGCTTGGCGCGCAGGATATGGGCAGCGCGGTCGTGGATGGGGGCTTTGCCGGGGCGTTCGTGCTTCTGTTCGGCGAAGGCTCCCTTGGTCCAGTAGAGGTAGCCGTCGGGACCGAGGTGCGGGCCGTGGATGTCGTTGGCGCATCCGGTGAGGGTGCCGCCCCTGAACCATTCCTCGCGTTGGTCGGACACGCCGTCGTTGTTGGTGTCGCGGAACCGCCAGATGCTGGGGGGAGCGGCCACGTAGACCCAACCGTCGTGCCAGAGGCAGCCCTGCGGGAACATGACCTGTTCGGCGAAGACCACGGACTTGTCGAATGTGCCGTCGTTGTTGGTGTCTTCGAGGCGGAGGATCCGGTGGGTGGGATTCTTGAGCTGTTCGGCAGGCGGCAGGTTGGAGCCGGAGGAATCGGTGACGAACAGGCGGCCCTTGTCATCGAAGCTGGCACTGACCGGGCGCGGGGCGAGATCGGAGCCGGCGGCACGTTCGATCGTGAAGCCTTCCTCGACCTGGAAGACGCGGTTGTTGACGGTGATCGAGGCGGGCGCAGCCACGGAGTGGTGCGCGATTCCCAAGGCAAGGACGCAGGTAAGACGCCACGGAGCAGGACGCATCGCGTGGTTGTAGCCGTCCCACCATGGGGGTGACCAGTCTCCAGAAGTTGCGGGGATAGGTTTTGGGGGGTGTACGGGCGGGAGCCGTCATGGCGGATCCGGGTTGCTGGGCCTTCGAGCAACGGACGCAGAATCGCCCTGAGTGGAATTCCCTGGAGAAGGGTTCATCCCACGTGAACAACGCCCGAAAGCGGGCATCAATCCCTCTCCAAGGAGAAGGCTCCGGCACCGATGCGCCGGTTCGTGTGCCCCGGCTTCGCTCTTGCAGTCCTCCGAGTGCGGGGGCAGTGTATCTGTGCCACCACACAGGAAGAAAAACGTCAATGAAGGATCATTTGCACGGCAGGTTGCGGCGCGAAGGTTTTGCCCTTTTCGCGCTGATTGTCGTGATTGCAATCATCGTTGTCCTTCCTGGCATGCTCCCTCCGGCGCTGGCCAAGTCCAAGACGGAGGTGCAGGGCTTCGCCTTCCTGAACAACGGCCGGTTCGACAACGGCCGGTTCGAAAGGGCCAACCCTGCTGGTCCAACCATGGACGGCAAGAATGCCCTCTCAGCCCATCTGTGTCTTTCGGCCCCATCGATCTTTTCCTGATTCTCCCATGAACCCAAACCACCGATCCGTTTTCCGCGTTGTCCTGCCCGTCATGCTGGGACTCTGGCTGGTTGGCTGTGGCTCCGAGGAGGGAGTCGAAGCCAAGAAGATCGACGTTGCCGCGCAGATCACCGGATTGAAGGGGGATCTGGATGCCAAGACAGCTGCTCTGGCTGAACTCGCCGCAGGCGGTCCCAATGCGGCTCCAGCCGTAACGGAGATCACCGCGCTCCTCAAGGACCCGGATCCCGTGGTCCGTCGGCTCGCCGCCTATGCGCTGAGTCAGGTGGGCACGGGGGCCAAGTCGGCCAAGGACGCCCTCAAGGAAGCGATGCAGGACTCCGACTCCACCGTGGTCATGGCTGCGGTCAATGCGCTCCGCGTCATTGATCCCGCCAGTGTCAAGGATGCCAAGGTCGAGAACGTCATGACCCCCACGGAAACCAAGTAGACCCAGCCGTCCACGAACTCCTTCTCCTTTCAGGAACCAAGTTACCCTCACAAACCGGATCTACTCCAATGAATCATCGCGTACCAAGTCCCCGGCATTGGCCCGTCCAACGGGCCTTCACACTCATCGAACTATTGGTGGTCATCGCGATCATCGCCATTCTGGCTGGCATGCTCCTGCCTGCCCTCGGCAAGGCCAAAACCAAGGCCCAAGGCATCCTCTGCATGAGCAACAACAAGCAGATGGGCTTGGCCTTGAACCTGTTCACCACGGACAACAATGACGTGTTGCCTGGCAATCTGGATGGGCAGACCGGCATCACCCAGACCAACCAGACGTGGTGCGTCGGCTGGCTGGACAATTCAACCTTCCGTCAGGACAACACCAACATCATCTTCCTGATGCAATCCCAGTTGGGCAAGTACGCCGGCAACCACCGCGTGTACAAGTGTCCTGCGGATCGCAGCCTGAGCCGTGGTCGCACCGGCGTTCCCCGCGTCCGTTCCATTTCCATGAACGGTTACCTCGGCGAACGCGGCGGGCCCTTTACCGGAGGCTATACCCAGTTCAAGAAGATCTCCGATATCACCCGCCCGTCCCAAACCTGGTGCTTCATCGATGAGCGCGAGGACAGCATCAACGACGGCTGGTACGCCGTGAACATGGAGGGTTACGACCCGATCCGCCCCGCCAGCTACGTGATCGTCGATTACCCCGCCAGCTACCACAACGGTGCCGGCGGCTTGGCCTTCGTCGATGGCCACTCCGAGATCCGCAAGTGGGTTGATCCCCGGACCCGCCCGATCCTCAGGCCTGGCCAGCTCCTTCCTTTGGGAGTCCCCTCTCCCAACAACAGGGATGTGGAT
>JBIKWS010000670.1:0-3007 GCA_044356195.1 Cyanophyceae cyanobacterium | reverse complement strand
CCCGACCTGGCCAACATCTCCTCGCCCGGCTCCGTCCGCGTCACCGGCCCGCAGGGGGCCACCCTTGTGAGCCCGCGTTCCTATGACATCGACGCCCTCGCAGCCCACCTGCAACCCGTCGTCGACGGCCTCCGCACCGCCGGTTGCAACAAGATCGTCCTGATCTCCCAGCTCCAGCAGATCGACAACGAGAAGGCCCTCGCCAACGCCCTCGACGGCGTCGACGTCATCATCGCCGGCGGTTCGGGCACCCTCTACGTCAACGACCCCGCCAACCTGCTCCCCGGCGATTCCTCCGCCGGTCGTTACCCCTTCCTCACCACCGACAAGATGGGGCGGCGCGTCGCCATCGTGAGCACCGAAGGCCAGTACCAATACGTCGGCCAGCTCGTCGTCGACTTCGATCCCGCGGGCAACGTCCTCGGCGTCTCCGGCGACACCCTCCCGGCAACGCAGGCCAAGGTCGCCGCCGTGTGGGGTCCCGCGGATCCCTTCGCTGCCGGCACCCGCGGCGCGGCCGTCAAGGCCCTCACCGACGCCGTCGGAGCCATCATCAATTCCAAGGATGGCCTCATCCTCGGCCGCTCCTCGGTCTTCCTCGAAGGCCGCCGTACCGCCGTCCGCCAGCAGGAATCCAACTTCGGAAACCTCTCCTCCGACGCCAACCTCTGGTACGCCCAGCAGTACGATCCCTCCGTCCAGATCTCGCTCAAGAATGGCGGCGGCATCCGCAATGCCATCGGCTCCACCAGCCCCACCGGTGAGCTTCTCCCCACCCGCGCCAATCCAACCGCGGGCAAGCAGGCCGGCGACATCAGCCGCCTCGACATCGAGGATTCCCTCAAGTTCAACAACGCGCTCTCGCTCCTCAGCCTGAATGCCGCCCAGCTCAAGCTCCTCCTCGAACACGGCGTCGCCGCCAGCAATGGCTCCGGTGCGGATCGCGCCACCCCCGGCCAGTTCTGCCAGCTCGGAGGCCTCGTGGTGGTCGTTGATCTCGCCCGGACCGCGCAGCGCATCACCAGCGTCAGCAACGTCATCACCGCCATCACCCACGGCCAGCGCATCCGCTACGCCGCCCTCCTCGACGAAAACCGGCAACCCTCCGACGTCCTCATCGCCGATGGCGAAGTGCTGAACCCGGATCGCATGCTCCGCATGGTCACCCTCAACTTCCTCGCCAACGCCGGTTCCGCAGGCTCGGACTTGGGCGGCGACAGCTACCCGTTCCCGTACATCAACCGGATCAACGGAAACGAATCCTACAACCGTCGCGACCTCAACTCCGCGACGTTGACTCCTCCCCTCCCGGAGGCCTTCCCGAAGAATTCCTCCTTCGCCGGCATCGGCACCGAGCAGGATGCCTTCGCCGAATTCCTCCAGAAGTTCCACACGAACGCCCCCTTCGCCATGCCCGACACCCGCGTCGACCTCGATCGCCGCATCGTCCAGGGCAACGCCGACTCCGACGGCGACGGTCTCTCCAACGGCGATGAAACGGCCCTGTTCACCCTCGGACTCAACCCCGACCGTGCGAACACCCCGTCCCAGGCCAATGCACTCCTCCGTCTCCGCCGCACCGGGCAATCGGAGGTCACCAACGCTCCCGCCCAGTTCAACCTGTTCACCGCGGGCGACATCACCAGCGCCCGGCTGCTCGGCCGGAACGACGTCGTCACCAACCCCGTTCCCTTCGGCCTCTTCGCTTCACCGCGGGCGGACTTCCGACTGGACGGCCTCATCCTGCCGCTCTCGAGCAACGCGGTCGTCACGCTCAAGCTGCAAGCCTCCGATGACATGGAAACGTGGACCGACACCGCGGTCGTTCCGAACGTGGAAGTCAACCTGACCGCTCCGCTCAGGTTCTACCGCTTCCAGGCAAACTGACGGCGCTCCGCAGATCCCCTCGGTAAACGCAAACCGCCCCTCCGGATTCACCTCCGGAGGGGCGGTCTTGCATGAATCGATCCAGTCGACGGGATGCGCGTCAGCTCACCCCAACGGGGCCACGTCGCGATGCCACGGCGTGCTCTGCTCGTAGGCGTGCGCGATCTTCAACAGAGTGCCTTCGCCCAGCGCCGGCCCCAGCAGTTGCATGCCCACCGGAAGCTTCGGCGATGCCGTGAACCCGCACGGCACGCTCAATCCACAGATCCCCGCCAGGTTGCACGAGATCGTGAAGATGTCGCTCAGGTACATCTGCAGCGGATCCGACGCCTTCTCACCCACCTTGAACGCCGGGGTCGGAGCCGTCGGCGACACGATCGCGTCGACCTCGGCAAAGGCCCGGTCGAAGTCCTGCTTGATCAGCGTCCGCACCTTCTGGGCGCGCAGGTAGAACGCGTCGTAATAGCCGCTGCTCAACACGTACGTCCCCAGGATCACCCGGCGCTTCACCTCCGCACCGAACCCCGCCCCGCGCGTCCGGCTGTTCATCTCGAAGGGATCCGCCCCGTCCACCCGACGCCCGTACCGCACGCCATCGAAGCGCGCCAGGTTCGCCGACGCCTCCGCCGGTGCCAGGATGTAATACGTCGCCGCCGCGTAATCGCTGTGCGGCAAGGATACTTCCTTCACTTCCGCCCCCAGCGCCTGCAATTGCGCCACCGCCGCGCGCACCGCCGCGTCCACCCCGGGATCCACGCCCCCGATCTGGAATTCCTTCACCACCCCGATCCGCAATCCCTTCAGCGAGGTCGCCCCCAGGAAATCCCGGTACCGCGGCACCGGTTCCTCCAGGCTCGTGGAATCGCGCCGGTCATGTCCGGAAATGGTCTCCAGCAGCAACGCCGCGTCGCCCACCGTCTACGTGAACGGCCCGATCTGGTCCAGCGAACTCGCAAACGCCACCAACCCATACCGCGACACCCGCCCGTACGTCGGCTTCACTCCCACGCACCCGCACAAAGCCGCCGGTTGCCGGATGGATCCACCCGTATCCGACCCAATCGTCGCGAACGCCTCATTCGCCGCCACCGCCGCCGCGCAGCCACCGGACGATCCACCC
>JBIKWS010000062.1:0-10652 GCA_044356195.1 Cyanophyceae cyanobacterium | reverse complement strand
AGGAACGCACCGCCAGCGTCGGCGACCGCGTCTGGCGCGATGACAACGGCGATGGAATCCAGGACGGCGGCGAACCCGGCCTCGAAGCCGTCGTCGTCGAACTCCGGAACGCCGCCGGTGACCTTGTCCTCCAGACGGCCACCACCGACGCCAACGGCTTCTACCAGTTCTCCGACCTCGCCGCCGGCACCTACACCGTCTGCGCCGCCCAACCCAACCGCCACGTCCCGACCTTCGATGCCGACGGTTCTGCCGTCGCCAACTGCGCGGTCATCACCCTCGCCACGGGCGAGGCCCGCAATGACGCCGACTTCGGTTACCAACCGCTCGGAACCATCGGTAATCTCGTTTGGCTCGACCTCGACGAAAGCGGCACCTTCGAACCCGGCACCGAACCCGGCCTCGGCGGCGTCACTGTCACTGTCTCCGGCACCGGCGGCACCTTCACCACCGTCACGGACGAGAACGGCGCCTACCTCTTCGACAGCCTCCCGCCCGGCACCTACACCGTCAGCGTCACGCCTCCCGAAGGCGTCACCGCCGTGTACGACGTCGACGGCATCGCGACCCTCAATCTCGCCACCGTCACCCTCTCCGCCGGCGGCGAAGACCTCACTGTCGACTTCGGTTACAACGTCGGCGGCAACCTCCTCACGGCCGACATCGCCGGCCGCGTCTGGGATGACCTCGACGCCAACGGCGTTCCGAACGCCCCGGAAACCGGCCTCCCCGGATTGCCCGTCGCCCTCGTCGACATGAACGGCATCGTGGTCGCCAGCCAGTTGACCGATGGCTCCGGATTCTACGCCTTCAACGCCATTGCCGCCGGCACATACCGCATCGCGGTCACTCCCGGACAATACTGGGGCCCGACCTTCGACATCGACGGCACCGGCACGCCCAACGAGGCCACGACCTCCGTTGACCCCGGCCAGGTCCTCAATGGCGTCGACTTCGGTTACCTCTATGCCCCGCCCGCCGGCAGCATCGGCGACCGCGTCTGGAATGACGCCAACGGCAACGGCCTCCAGGATCCGGACGAATCCGGCCTCGCCAATGTCTTCGTCGAGATCCGCGACGAACAGGGTGCCTTCATCACCTCCGCCACCACCGACGCTTCCGGCCTCTACACGCTGTCCGATGTCGACGCTGGCAACTACGTCCTCTCGATCGTGCCGCCTGCCTACTACGAGGCCACCGGCGATCTCGACGGTGTCCTCACCCCGAACATCGCCTTCGTCACCCTCGCCATCGGTCAGGACCGCACCGACGTTGACTTCGGCCTGATCTACAACCCGCCGCCGGCCCTCGTCGGTGACCGCGTCTGGATCGACGCGAACTCGAACGGTATCCAGGACCCCGGTGAATCCGGTCTCGCCGGCCTCACCGTGAACCTCCTCGACAGCACGGGCAGTGTCCTGGCCACGGCCACCACCGATGGTGCCGGTGCCTACGCCTTCAGCGGCCTCCAGGCCGGAACGTACACGGTCGCCGTCACCTCGCCGCTCTACTACATCCCGACGTTCGACTTCGACGGCATCGCCACCACCAACGCCGCCGCATTCACCCTCTCCATCGGCGAAACCAACGAGACCGTGGATTTCGGCTTCGTCTACGCCCCGCCCCTCGGCCACATCGGCGATCGCGTCTGGATCGATGCGAACGCGGACGGCATCCAGGACCTCGCCGAATCCGGCATGACCAACATCACGGTCACCCTGCGTGACAGCGACGGCCAGATCAACGCCACCACCACGACCGACAGCACCGGCTACTACCACTTCAGTGGTCTCGCCGCCGGCAATTACTCCGTCGCGGTCACCGTGGCCACCAACGCCCTCCCGACCTTCGACCTCGACGGCATCACCACGGCGAACGTCGCCGCCGTCACCCTCGGCATCGGCGAGGACAAGGAAGACGTCGACTTCGGCTTCCAGATCATCCTCCCGCCGACCCTCGCCAGCATCGGTGACCGCGTCTGGATCGATGACGGCAACGGCGTCTTCGAACCCGGCGAAAACGGCCTCACCAACGCCATCGTGGTCCTCCGCAACCTCCAGGGCACGCCGATCGCCACCAACATCGTCGCCGCCGACGGTGCCTACCTGTTCGAAGATCTCGAACCCGGCACCTACACCGTGACCGTCACGCCGCCGGCGAATTACTTCGCCACCTACGACCTCGACGGTCTCACCACGCCGGACAACACCACGGTCACCGTGAACTACGGCGACGACCGCCGCGATGTCGACTTCGCCTACGCCTTCGTCGCTCCCGATCCGATGATCGGCCGCATCGGTGATCGCGTCTGGCTCGACGCCAACGGCAACGGCATCGCCGAATCCATCGAGACCGGCATCGCCGGCGTCACCGTCCGGCTCCTCTCCCCCGCGGGAACGCAGCTCGACGTCGCCACCACCGACAGCACCGGGTTCTACGAGTTCGTGAACCTGGCCGGCGGCACCTACCGGGTCGTCGTCACCCCGCCCGCCGGATTCTCTCCAACGTACGACGCCGACGGCACCGCCACCGCCAACAACGCGGTCGTGATCCTGCCCGGCGGTGTGGAGATGCTCGACATCGACTTCGGCTACCTCCCGCCCGCCTTCGCCTGCATCGGTGACCGCGTGTGGATCGATGCCAACAGCAACGGCATCCAGAACTCCTCCGAGGTCGGTCTCGCCAACGCCCGCGTCGTCCTCCTCAACTCGACCGGCACGCCGATCCGCACCAACACGACCTCGTCCACCGGCGCGTACCTCTTCAACAACGTGCCCGCCGGCACCTACACCGTGGTTGTCACCGCGCCCGTCACGTTCGGACCGACCTGGGACGTCGACGGCATCTCCACGCCGAACCGCAGCACCGTCACCGTCGCTGCCGGCGAAAACCGCCTGAACGTCGACTTCGGCTACGTCGCCTGCGCCGGCACCGGCCGCATCGGTGACCTCGTCTGGATCGACAGCGACGGGGATGGCACCCGCGACAGCAATGGTTGCCGCGGCACCGAGTCCGGCCTGCCCTGCGCCACCGTCCGGCTCTTCGATGCCAACGGATTCCTCCTGGCCACCCAGCAGACCGACAACAACGGTCGCTATCAATTCACCGGCCTCTTCGCCGGCCTCTACTCCGTCACGGTCACGCCGCCCTCCGGCTACACCCCGACCTATGACCTCGACGGGCTCCTGACGCCCAACACCGCGACGCTCAGCCTCGCCAATGGCCAGACCCGCAGCGACGTCGACTTCGGCTACATCCGCTACTGCCCGCGCATCACCACGGGCACCGGCTGCACGCCTGGCTTCTGGCGCAACCAGAACGGCCAGTCCCTCCTGCGTCCTTACGACTTCGCCGTGCTCAACTCGCTGAAGCTCGTCAATGACAGCGGCTCGGATCGCGACTTCACCTCGAGCCTCAGCTCGAACAAGTCCGCATTCGCCAGCTGGCTCCAGTCCAGCTCGGCCGTGAACATGTCACGCCAGCTGTCCATCCACCTGGCCTGCTTCCAGCTCAACGTCCTCCACGGCTTCTACCAGCCGGGTGCGACGATCCCCACCCCGGGCATCGGCAGCGGCTCCATGACCGCCTCCGCCCTCATCACCGCGGCCAACACCGCCCTGATCGCCGACGGCAACACTCCGGCCGGCGACCCGAACCGCGTCTCCCAGGAACGCCTGAAGAACGCGCTCGACGCCGCCAACCAGGCCGCGCGTCGCTAAGCCGAAACGCGCTTTAGGCTGCGACCAACCAAGCAGCCGCCCGCCGAAAGGCGGTCCCCCAACCAACGCCCGGGAGTCTCCTCTCCCGGGCGTCTTTTTTTGGGAAGTCCCCAGTCTCCAGTTCCCAGTTTCCAGTAGCGCTCCCAATGCCTCCTTGTAGGCCGGGTGCCCTCACCCGGCGCAACAATCTGGAGACTGGCATCTGGCAACTGGAATCTCCCCGTTGCAGGCCGGGTGCGCTCACCCGGCGGAGAAAGCCTGAACCTCGAAAACCCAGGTTTGGAGCCAGCTGAAGCCCACGGTCCATGGGACCTAAGGCATGAATGCTGGCACCGCAGGCTCCGCATCCGGAAACCGGAACTTCCCTCGCCACCCTCAGGCCACGCCGCCACGGACCTCGGCATCCGCCTTCAAGGCGCGCCGACGGACCCACAGGCAGCCCCCGATAAAGACCACCCCCACCATCGCGGTCGTTCGCGCCTCAGGAATCGGGTTGGCAAAAATGGCAATGCCCGTCGAATTGCCAAAGCCAGTCAGGTACGGAGAGACAGAACTTCCGTCAGGACTGATCAGACTGACTGTTTGCCCTCCCGTCACGTAGACCGCACCCGTCATCGACACAGCAAGACCGAAAACCCCACTCGTGACGCTGACCCGTCCTCCCGTCCCATACCCGGCATCCAGCATCGCATCCGTCCCGGTCAGGTTGAATTTCAACACCTCACTCGTGTAGAGGTCCGCAACGTAGAGGCTGGAATCCGAGTTCATCCCGATTCCGTAGGGCAGGATGGAAACCGGAAGGTTCAGATTGATCGCAACATCGCCGGTGCCATCCGCCGCTACCCGCCGGATCGAACCGTCCTCGCGCGTGTAGTAAATGAAGTTCCCGGTCGCATTGTACGCGACACCGATGGGCCTCTCGCCGTTGTCCTGGTCCCCGGCGTCCAGCAAACCGCCGATTCCGAACGATGTATCCCATGCGCCCGTTGCCGCATTCAGTCGGATCAGGTGTCCGGAATTGTACGCCGAAACAACCAGGGAACCTCCTCCCGCCGGGCTGTAGGCCACCCCGACCGGACCAAAGGCCTGAGCCGAAGTCAGAGCCGTGATGTCCACCTGTCCGCCGGTTCCAAAACCGCCCGCCAGAGATCCGCCCGAATCAAAGCGTTGGATGAGATTTCCAATGTTGTTCACCGTGTAGAGCTGGCCGTCAGATCCAGTCGCAAGGCCGAAAAGCTCTCCGTTGAACCCGGTCGCAAACGTGAACGGGGTGGTGGACGGAGGTTGATAGCGATAAACCGCATTATTCCCGTCGTCTGCCACGTACAGGATGTCTGCGGCGGTTATCTGGAGCGAGGAAAGCAACAATGCTCCCAGGATCCACTGAACTCGGCGCTTGGGGTCTGTTTGCATGGGGTATTTGGGGTTGAATTGGATGATTTGATCCTTTTGTACCCTTCCTTGGTTAAATACCCCCCATCGATTTGCAACCACTGAAATCCGCTTTCAGCCTCTCAGCCGTCGGCTCGCGAAAGCACAGGACCACTGGCAACTCCCGCCTGACTTCAAATCTCGCCCCGCAACCGTTACACTCCTCCCCTCTTGAAGCCGTCCACGCAGACCGCCCTCTGGTCCCTCGCCGCCGATCCGGATCGCGGTCGCCACGTGTACGCAGAGCTCCAGCACCATCCCGACTCCGCCGCCTTCCTCGCCGCCATCCCCCGACCGTCCGCCGAGGCCCTCGTCCGCGTCGCCGGCGGTTCCCGGGACCTTGCCACCCGTATGCTTCGCGAACCCGCCTGGGTTCCCGTGTGTTTCGCCCCTGCCGCACTTTCATATCCGCGCCGGTTCGAGAGCTTCCGCCTGGAAGCCGCCTCCTTCCTCGATGACGCCATCCACCGCGCCGATCACGCCGCCGCCCTCCGCGGCCTCCGTCGTTTCCGCGAACGGGAATCCCTGCGCATCGCCGCCCGCGATCTCTCCCGATTCGCCGACGTCGAAACCCTCACCCGCGAACTCTCCGATCTTGCCGATGTCTGCCTCGCCGGGGTGCTCCGGATCGTCCGCGCCCAACTCGCCTCGCGCATGGGCGAACCCTGGCATCAAGGACCCGATGGACGCTGGATCCCCACGCCCTTCTGCATCCTCGGCCTCGGGAAGCTCGGCGGCCAGGAATTGAACTACAGCTCCGACGTCGACCTGCTCTTTGTCTACGGCGACGAAGGTCACGTCTTCCGTTCTCCGCCGACTCCTCGAACCACGCCTCCCTCAGGAGGCGTCGCCAGCCACGCATTCTTCCGCCGCCTCGCCGAAGCCTTCACCACCGAAGTCGCCCAGGCTTCGCCCGACGGACAACTCTACCGTGTCGACCTCCGCCTGCGGCCCGAGGGCGATGCCGGCCCGCTCGCCCGCTCCCTCGACGCCTACGAGTCCTATTACTCCGAGTGGGGCCAGACCTGGGAGCGCCTCATGCTCCTCAAGGCCCGCCCCATCGCGGGCGACCGCCAGCTCGGCGCCGAATTCCTGGAAACCATCCAGGCCTTCCGTCACCCAAGATCCCTTTCCGAAGGCCTCCTCGACGAAATCGCCGCCACCAAGACACGCCTCGAAACCGAGGCCATCCAGGGCGATGCCGAACGGGATGTGAAACGCGGCCGCGGCGGCATCCGGGAGATCGAGTTCATCACCCAGTCGCTCCAACTCCTCAACGCCGGCCGACAACCCTTCCTTCAGGGAGGCTCCACCCTTCCTTCCCTTGCCAAGCTCGCCGAGTACTCCCTCCTGTCCGCCAGCGAAGCGGCCCAACTCGCCGAGAGCTACCGGTTCTGGCGCGACGTCGAACATCGCCTCCAGATGGAGGACAACCTCCAGACCCACACGATTCCCACAGACAGTCCATCCCTCGCACGGATCGCGCACCTCATGGGCTGCGGCTCCGTCACCGACTTCGAATCCAGGCGCACCCTCCACGCCTCCCGCGTCCGTGCCATCTACGACAAGTTCCTGGGAACACGCACTCCGGCCGACACAACCCCTCAAATCCCCCCCACCGCTCGAACCCACGAATCCGATTGGCTTCGGCTCCTCAACCGTCACGGATTCCGCGATCCAGCCGACGGCTTCCGCCAGGTGCGCGAGTTCATTGAGGGCCCCGGTTGGTCCCATGTCTCTCGACGGACCGGAGAGCTCGGCCGGGCCCTCCTTCCCCATTTCCTTTCGGTCTGCCCGGGCAGCCCCTTCCCACGCCCGGCCACCAGCCGCAACCACGGCGTCCTCTCCGACCCCGACCGCGTCCTCACCCGGCTCGACCGTTTCATCCAGGCCTACGGCAACCGTTCCACCCTCTACGAGGCGTGGTCGGCAACGCCGCCATTCTTCGAGTTGCTCCTGTGGCTCTTCGACCGCTCCGAGGCTCTCGGAGAAGTCGCCATCCGCACTCCCGACCTCGTCGAGGAAATCCTCCAGGGCGCACACCTCCGCCGACATCGCTCCGCCGATGAAACCCTCGCCGACCTGCGCCATGGCCGCACCGACACCGACCAGACGTTGTGGCTCCGACGCTACCAACAGGCCGAACAGCTGCGCATCGGCCTGCGCAGCCTCCTGGATCTCGCCGATACGCAACAGACCCATGCCGAACTGACAACCCTGGCCGATGCCTCCATCCGCTATGCCCTCGAAATCATCCAGCACCGACACCGCCTGAAATCCGCCCCGTTCGCTGTCATTGGCCTCGGTAGACTCGGTGGCGCCGAACTCACCTTCGGCTCCGACCTCGACCTGCTCTTCGTCACCCAGGACCGGCAGCGGGACCTTCCCCGGATCATCCGTTACGCCACCGAGTTCATCGCCCTCCTCTCCGCCTCCACCGAGATCGGATCCGCCTATGACATCGACAACCGACTCCGTCCGGACGGTGAGAAGGGACTGCTCGTAAACACCGTCGCCGCGCATGCGGATTATTACCGCCGCCGTGCCCGACTCTGGGAAATCCAGGCGCTCCTCCGCGCTCGCCCGATCGCAGGCGACGCCACCGCCGCCTCCCGTTTCATGGCCCTCCCAGCCACCCTCGGCGACTTCAACCATCCACAGCCTGACCTCGCCGCCTGGACGCCCGACTGGGAGTCCGCTGTCGACGCCATGCGCCACCGCATCCATCGGGAACGCACCGCGCCGGGGACCGAGGACCTCGCCTTCAAGACCGGTGAGGGTGGCATCATCGCCGCAGAATTCCTCGCCCAGAAATGGTGCCTTGCCGACGGTCACCCGGAACCCAACACCCGGACCGCGTTGGTCCGCGGAATCGCTGCCGGCCGACTCGACGCGGACCAAGGTGCTGCCCTCCTTCAGGCGTTCGACCAACTCCGCCGCATCGAACTCATCCTGCGGCGATGGAGTTGTCAGCCCGAGTCACTCCTCCCCTCAGATCCCGCCGCCCTCGAACGCGTCGCCATCCGCTGTGGGCTGAAATCCGGCACCGAACTCCTCGCCACCGTCCGTGAGGCCCGCGCCATCATCCACCGGGCCTGCTCCCCCACGTAGCCAACGAGGTCACGAGGCTGGGAAGGAAAGTTCGAAGTTCCCAGTCTCCAGTTCCCAGCCTCCTTGCTACCCCAAGGCCTAGCCGACGAGGTCACGAGGCGGGGGTGGGAGAGTCCTGGGTCTTCAGCATCAAGTTTCCCGCTGGCAGGGCGGGATCAGGCACATGCAACGAATCCCAACGGGATTCTGGCACCCAGCCCAGGGTTGCCGAGCTTGCGAGGCTACCCTGGGTCTTCATTCCGTCCGCAGCCAACCGCAACGCGGTTGTGGCTTCCTTGATCCGACTCCCCGCGACACCCATGGGCTTCCGCAACGGGATGGCCACAACCGCGTTGCGGTTGGATCAACATCCACCGGAATTCCCAGGGTTGTCCTCGTTCCTCGGACCAACCCTGGGCTGCAAGCCTCAACGCCCTTGGCGTTGCAAACACCGCCTCGCGGCCCCGCCCTTCAAACTTGAAACTCGGAACTCACCCCCCGACTTCAGCCCGGGCCTCCGCCGCCAGCGCGGTCGACAGGTACCGTTCGCCCGTCGAGCACCCGATCGTCACGATGGTCTTCCCCTTGTTCTCGGGACGCTTCGCCACCTGGATCGCCGCCCACACGTTCGCCCCGGTCGAAATCCCCCCCAGGATTCCCTCTTCCTTCGCCAGTCGCCGCGCGATCGCGAACGCATCGTCGTTACTCACCGCCACCGCCTCCGCAATCTGCGTCTCACCGGACGCTGACTTCAGATGCAGGTTCCGCGGCACAAAACCCGCGCCCGTGCCCTGGATCTTGTGCGGCCCCGGCTTCACCGTCTGCCCCGCCAGGGTCTGCGAGATCACCGGCGAATCCGCCGGCTCCACCGCGATCGCCTGGAACGACGGCTTTCGCGCATGCAACACCTCGTAACAGCCCGTGATCGTTCCGCCCGTGCCCACGGCCGCCACCAGGATGTCGACCGCTCCGTCCGTATCCGACCAGATCTCTTCGGCCGTCGTGCGGCGGTGGATGTCCGGATTCGCGGGGTTCTCGAACTGCTGCGGAATCCACGAATTGGGCGTCTCCCGGGCCAACTGTTCCGCCCGGCTGATCGCCCCGCGCATGCCCTCCGAACCCGGCGTCAACACCAGCTTCGCACCCAGCAACGCCAGCAGCGTCCGACGCTCCAGCGACATCGTCTCCGGCATCGTCAGGATCAGCTTGTACCCCTTCGCCGCCGCCACGAACGCGAGCGCGATGCCCGTGTTGCCCGATGTCGGTTCAATGATCGTCGTGTCCGGCTTCAACACCCCGCTCTTCTCCGCCGCGTCAATCATGTTCATCCCGATCCGGTCCTTCACCGAACCCAGCGGATTGAAGAACTCGCACTTCAACAGCACCGACGTGGACGGATCCACACCGAAGGATGCCGGGATGCGGTTGAGTCGGACCAGCGGGGTGTGCCCCACGGTCTCCACGATATTGTTGTAGATGCGGCCCATGGCTCAAAAAGCGTTGCGTTCTGTTTCGATGATTGGAGGAACGCTGCGGAACCCAATGCCACGACGCAAGCACCCAGATTTCCGGTCTGCTCACGGGTTGAGGCGACCCAGGGTTCCGCTCCGCCCCACGATTCCCCAGTTGCATCCTCCACAGGCTCAAAGCCATATTCCAAACGCACGCAGGCCGGCAACATCCCCCCATGAGCCTCCGCAGCAAACCGGAAGACGACACGCTGCTCACGAGCCCCACACTCCTCGCGCGGCTACGCGTCATGGACGATTCCGAGGCGTGGCGCGAATTCCTCGTCCGCTACGAAAAGATGATCAAGGGCATGGCCCGCGCCCGCGGCCTGTCCGCGGAGGACTGTGAGGACATCGCGCAGGAAGTCTTCCGCCGCGTTGCCGAATCCATCCACACCTTCGAACACCAGAACCAGCAGGGAGCCTTCCGCAGCTGGCTCAGCCAGCTCGCCCGCTGGCGCGTCGGCGATCTCCAGCGCCAACTCCGCCGCAACCGCACCGTTCCCATCCCTGCCTCGGAGCCCGAAGAGGACACCGACCCCATCGAACACCCGGGTGATTCCGATCCTGTCGCCGAGCTCGAAGCCGCCACCCGCGAGGAACTCGTCCGCGCCGCCCTCCGCCGCCTCCAGAAGCGGGTGAAGCCCGCCAGCATCCAGGCCTTCGAACTCCTCGTCATCGAAGGCCTCCCCATCTTCAAGGTCGCCTCCATGCTCCAGATGAGCCCCGGAACCCTTTACGTCACCAAGTTCCGCGTCGCCCGCCAACTCCGCGACGAACTCGCCCTGCTCCGCAAGGAACTGGAGTAAACCACCGGGGGAAGTTTGAAGTTTGAAGATTCAAGTTTGAAGCCGGTTGAAACTGAAAACTCCGAACTCCCTGCTGTAGGCCGGGTACCCCACCC
>JBIKWS010000669.1:0-3008 GCA_044356195.1 Cyanophyceae cyanobacterium | reverse complement strand
TCCAGTCGAACATCTCGAGCTGCGACGGGCCGCCCGCCATGAAGAGGAAGATGATCGACTTCGCCTTGGCCGGGACGTGGCCGGCGCGCGGCGCCATCGCGTCGTTGGAACCTGCGGTCGCCGTCGCGGCTGACCCGCGTTGCCCCATCAACGAGGCCAGCGCCATCGATCCAAGACCGATGCTGCAACGGCTGAAGAAATGCCGCCGGGTGATGTCGAGTCCCGGATCGGGCGACGGTGGAAGGGGATCACTCACGGGTGATGGATTCGTCGAGGTTGAGGAGGACGCGGGCGACGGCGGTCCAGCCGTCGCTGTCGTTCGGACCGACGGTCCGTTCGGCGTGGAGAAGGCGGGCGAGCGAGGTGACTTCGGAGGGTTTCGGAACGCGCGCAGTGGCGAGGCGGAAGGCCTGGGTCAAACGCTGTTCGTCTGTGCCCGTCAGGTGGGCGATGCGTTTTCCGAAGGCAGTCGCGAGTTCGTGGAAGGCCGCGTCGTTGAGGAGGGTCAGCGCCTGCAACGGGGTATTCGAACGCTGGCGTCGCGTGCAGGCGGTGAAGGTGTCCGGGGCATCGAAGACGGAGAGCGCCGGGTGCAGCGTCGAGCGTTGCAGGTGGGTGTAGAGCGCGCGCCGGAAACGGTCGCCGCCCTTGGACACGACCCACGGGCGCATGTTCTGGGTGAAGGCACCAAGTCCACCGGGCTGTGGCGGATAGACCGGCGGACCTCCGATCCGTGGATCCAGAAGTCCGGCCGTTGAAAGCGCGGCATCCCGGATCTGCTCGGCTTCGAGGCGCAGGCGGTTCTGTCGGGCGAACCACTTGTTGCGGGCGTCCGTCTCGGCGAGGTCGTTCCGATGGGTGGACGCCTGACGGTACGTGGCGGAGGTCACGATCAGGCGGTGCAGCCGCTTCAGGCTCCAACCGTTGTCGCGGAAATCACAGGCCAGCCAGTCGAGCAGTTCCGGATGCGAGGGCAATTCGCCCATGGTTCCGAAATCGTTCTCGGTCTCCACCAGGCCGCGGCCGAAGTACACCTGCCACACGCGGTTGGCGGTCACGCGTGCCGTGAGCGGGTTCTCGCGGGACACCAACCAGTCCGCGAGGTCACTGCGGTTCCGCGCGGCGGGTGCGGACTTCGGCGTGAGCGCGACCGGGGTTGCCGGCGTGACCTTCGCTCCGGGCCGGGTGAAATCCCCCTTCACGAACACCACGGTTTCGCGCGGCTTGTCGAGTTCGCGCATCACGAGGGTGCGGGTCGTCGTGGGACGTTTCTTGCGCCACGCCGCGAGTTCCTTCTGTCGGTCCTTCGCGGCGGGCGTCGTGCCCGCGTCGGCCACCGCCTGTTCGAGCCGTTTCAGTTCCTGTTCCCACTGGGCGATCGCCGCCGCCTCGGTCTCGTTGGGGAGGTCGAAGCCGGGTCCCGTGGCGTTGTAGTCCGAGGCCGCGTGACCGTCGTTCTCGGTCGAATTGAAGAAGGCGAACAACGCGTAGTAGTCGCGCTGGCTGATGGGATCGAACTTGTGGTCGTGGCACTGCGCGCACCCGACCGACACCCCCAGCCACACGGTGCCGGTGGTGTTGACGCGGTCGATGATGGATTCGAGGCGGAACTGTTCCGCGTCGATGCCGCCCTCGTGATTGATCTGGGTGTGACGATGGAACCCGGAGGCGATCATCGCGTCCGTGCCCTCGCCGGGAAGCAGGTCGCCCGCGATCTGCCAGCGCGTGAAGGTGTCGAAGGGCAGGTCGGCGTTCATGGCCCGCACGACCCAGTCGCGGTACGGCCAGACCGTTCGCGATCCATCGACGCTGTAGCCGTTGGAGTCGGCGTAACGGGCCGCGTCCAACCACCACCGCGCCCAGCGTTCGCCATGGTGGGGCGATGCCAGCAGTCGGTCGACGGCACGTTCGTAGCGGTCGGGTTCCGGGTCGGCGAGGTAGGCGTCGAGCTCCGCCGGGCTGGGCGGCAGACCGGTGAGATCGAATGTCAGCCGACGGAACAGGACGGCGGGATCCGCTTCCGGGCTGGGCGCGAGGCGTTCCTCGGTGAGGCGGCGGTGGATGAAGGTGTCAATGGGATGGCCGCTTGTGGCCGCCTCCGGAAGGGCCGGCGGAACGGGTGGCACGAACGACCAGTGGCGGTCCGAGGACGGAACCTCATCGGCTGGGGCCTGGGCTCCGGCGGCGATCCAGTCGCGCAGCAAACCCACCTGGGTCGAATCCAGCGGTGGACGCTTCAGCGGCATGCGCCCGATCTCGGCGTGGGTTCCGGTGACGACCTTCAGGATCAGGCTGTTGTCCGGCTTGCCGGGAACGATCGCTGGTCCGTGCTGACCTCCGGCAAGGGCACCGCGGGCTGTGTCGAGCAGGAGGTCCCCCTTCTTTGCCGTCGGCCCATGGCACAGGACGCATTGGCGGGCCAGCAGCGGCTTGATGTCCCGCAAGTAGTCGGGAGCAGCGCTGACCGAAGTGGTCAGGGCAATGCTGGCGGCCAGTGAGACAAGACAACGGGACACGCCCGAAAGGGTGCCATCGCAAAGGATCCCGGCAAACAGGGAAAATGGGGCCACGTCCCTTCGATCACAGCGTGACGCTTCCCGGGTCTGGAATGGGGTGGCGACGTCCTCGTCGCCGTTCTGTACATCCTCCTTCGGCCCTCCGTGCCTGGGGTCAGAGCGAGGCTGGCCCCGCTGACTCCAACCTTCGAAGTTTTACAAAACGGAGGCTCTGGCGGGTCCGTGGCAGCGAGCTGCCGATTGTCTGTAATCCCGATGCCCGGAACCGGTGGTAACCATTGTCGGCCTGGGCTCCTGTCCGGGCGGACGCTGTTTGAAATCCCCTGAATCCCCAATCAGACATCCAATGAAACGTTCCAAACCGTCCCTCAGGAGCCGCGCCATCGCGGCGCTTGCCGTTGGCTCGCTGTTGCCTGGACTCCATTGCCTCCAGGCCGCCCCCGGCACCGTCGTTCCCTACATCAAGGTCGATCAGTTCGGGTACCTCCCTGA
>JBIKWS010000668.1:0-3020 GCA_044356195.1 Cyanophyceae cyanobacterium | reverse complement strand
GGGAGTTTGAAGATTTCAGTTTCAGGTTTGAAGTAGTCGCTGACGTCCGGAGGCGATCGGTGAAATCCCCAGTCAGGCAACTGGCATCTGGTATCTGGCAACTGAGTTCTGAAAACGCGCGTTGCCTTCGAATAATCATCGATAGTTAATTGCACGGACAAAGGTGCCCTACTCAGGGTTGGGTAGGCAAAGGTAACCATCTTCCCAGGAATACCATGACTCCAGAATCTACAGCGCTCATCCTCGTCGGGTACCAGAACGACTACTTCGCCGCGAACGGCATCCTCCGCGGGGTCGTCGAGGAGCCCAACCGGATCGACAACGTGTTGGCCTGCACCCTGGAACTCATCCGGGCGACGGTTTCGACGGGGCTGACCATCATCGCCACGCCGATCGTCCTCGAACCCGAGTACCGCGCTCTCTCGAACTCGGTGGGCATCCTGGACAAGATCAAGGCGTCCGGGGCCTTCAAGGCGGGGACGACCGGGGCCGAGACGATCCCGGAGATCGAGGCGTTCGGAGAACGCGTCCAGTACGTCCGGGGCAAGGTGGGGTTCAATGCCTTCTCGCACACCGAACTGGACCGGGTACTGCGCGAGCGGGGCATCCGGCACGTGCTGGTGGCGGGAATGGTGACCTCGCTCTGCATCGATTCCACCGGCCGTGCGGCTTACGAGCGTGGATACAGCGTGCAGATCCTCTCGGACTGCACCTCGGCGCGCACGCGCGCGGAACAGGATTTCTTCTGCCAGAACATCTTTCCCCTTTATGGCGGGGTGTTGGACAGCAAGGAGGCGATCCGGCAGTTGACGGCGGTGCCGGCATGATCTGGAGCGCGGCATGTCACCCAATTCCCCGGGCATCGACGGATCGCTGGCGACGGATCTCCATGTCCAAGCGACATATCGTCTGACGGAGGCGTTGGTCGCCGCGGAAAACCGTGCTCGCCGCCGCGTGGAGTTGTTGTCGGAGATCGTATTCGAAACCGACGACGCCGGGGTGCTGGTGTTCCTCAACGACGCGTGGACCCGGGCCCTCGGACTTCCCCGGGAGACGTGCACGGGGCGAGCATTGACCGAGTTCGTCATTCCCGAAGACCACCAGATCCTGGATGGGGTGATGCGTGGTTTGGTCCCGGTGGTTCCGACGGCCCGACCGCATGTGCGGATCCGTCGACCGGACGGCAAGGTGAGCTGGCTGGAGGTTTCGGCGGCCCGCTTGCCGGAGGGCGGTGTGGTGGGTGCGCTGCACGACACCACCTCGGAAAAGCAGGCGCAGGACGAACTCGCCAAGCTCTCCCTCGTCGCGAGTTACACCGACAACTTTGTCGTGATCACCGACCGGTCCGGCCGGGTCGAGTGGGTCAACCAATCGTTCACGCGTCGGACGGGCTACACGCTTGAGGAAATGGTCGGCCACAAGCCGGGGGAATTGCTGCAGGGACCGGACACGGACCCGTCCACCGTGGCGCAGATCCGCGAGTGGCTGCATGAAGGGCGGTCATTTCGGTCGGAGATCCTGAACTATACCAAGTCCGGCGAGCCCTACTGGGCCACCTTCCAGATCAGCCCGATCCGCAACGCCAAGGGAGAGATAGAGCGGTACGTGTCGATCCAGACGGATTCGACGGCGCTGCGGCGGGCGCAGCAGGAGTTGCAGGCGGCGAAGGAGAGGGCGGAATCGGCGAACGAGGCGAAGACGCAGTTCCTGGCGACGATCAGTCATGAGATGCGCACGCCCTTGAACGTGATCCTGGGTTCGGCGGACCTGATCCTCGATGGCAGCCTCCAGACCTACGAGTTGCCGCCGCACCTGACGCGCATCAATGCGAGTGCGGAATCCCTGTTGCGGCTGATCACGGACATGCTGGACCTGTCCAAGATCGAGGCGGGTCAGTTCGATTTTGAGCGGATCCCCATCCGGTTGCGGTCCTGTGTGGAGTCGGTGCTGGTTCCGATCGCAGAGCGCGCGCGGGAGAAGGGTTTGGATTTCCAAGTGCGCGTGGATCCTGCCCTTCCGTCGCAGGTGTTGGGGGATCCCGACCGCTTGCGCCAGATCGTGATCAACCTCGCCGAGAACGCGGTGAAGTTCACCGAACGCGGATTCATCCGGGTCGAAGTCCAACGTGTCACGCCCGGTCCTTCCGGCGAGGCCGGGCTCTTCATCCGCGTGGCAGATTCCGGGTCCGGGATTCCGCCCGAGTTCCAATCCCGGATCTTCGCGCGGTTCGAGCAGGTGGATGGATCCACGACGCGGCGGAAAGGGGGGGCAGGACTTGGGCTCAATATCGTCAAGACGCTGGTCGAGGCGCTCGGCGGAACCGTGGGCGTGGTGAGTCGGGTGGGCGAAGGTTCCGAGTTCCGGGTATTGCTTCCGCTGGATCCGGTTCCCGACACGGATCTGCAGTCCGTGCCGGAGGAGCTCAAGTCCGCTCCCGCCGCAGGAACCGTTGGCGCGCGTCCGCCTACGGTACTGGTCGCCGAGGACACCGAGGCCAATTTCGCCGTGGCGCGCATCTTCCTGACCACGGCCGGATTCCTTGTCCTGCGGGCGAACAACGGTCGCGAAGCGGTCGAGCTCGCGCCGGCGGCGGACCTCATCCTGATGGACATCGAGATGCCCGAGATGGACGGACTCGAAGCCACGCGCCGGATCCGCGAAGCCGAGCGCGCGGGCGGTTCAAGGGCCATGCCGATCCTTGCCCTCACTGGCCACGCCGTGCAGGGCTATCGCGAGCGTTGCCTCGCCGCCGGGTGTTCTGCCTACCTGACCAAGCCCATCCGGAAACAGAATCTCGTCGATGCCGTGCGCAGCGCCCTCTCCGTTGGCAACCGACCGGAGCCCGGCGGCGACCGACCCGAGCTTCCGGATCGCCCCGAGATCGTGCGGGTCGATCCGGAGGTGGCCACGATTGTTCCGCAGTTCCTGGAGCATTGCGGCCTGGATCTGGCCCGCCTGCGTGCGGCCAGTGCCGCGCAGGACTGGGTCATGGTGGCCCGCGTTGGACACGCGATGAAGGG
>JBIKWS010000667.1:0-3025 GCA_044356195.1 Cyanophyceae cyanobacterium | reverse complement strand
CGCGCGTGCATGCCGATTCCATGGAACGTTTCCGGGGGATCTCCGAGGAACCGCAGCGATCCGCCGGCTCCGTTGCGGCCACCTCGCTGTTGGAATCGGTCGGTGCTGGGATTGCCCTCCGCTTCTCCGTGGAGCGTGTAGTCGTGGACCGGATGCGGGACCAACGTTGGTACCTGACGGCCGCCGGGGCCGGGGAGTTGGAAACCGGGATCGATGAACCTGTTGGTGTGGATCCCCGACTGGAGTCGGCAGCGCGGTAGGCGCCGATGGCCAAGGTTCAGCCTGGATGGGGCCGTTGGAAGAGGTTGCCCGGGGATTGTTCGCGCATTCTCGGCATCGCCGTCGAAAACCAAGAAAAGGCTTTCGTCGTCGGAGAAGTGGAAGTCGACCGATCTCGCGGAACTGCTCGTGTCCCGGACGCCTGGGGATGAGTTGCAGGCGCTCGCCGCCAAGGAGAAATTGGATGCAGCTGCCCCGTGACCGCGCACAGGCAATGGGTCAGTCCCATCGCTGCCCATTTGCGGCTGGACAAACTGCCTCTTCCAGATTCAGGACAGGTCGGCTTGGACGGAGCCTGGGGTGGGTTGGCCGAGTTCGGAGAGCATGCCGTTCGTCCGGATGAGGCCTCCGACACAAAGCCGGAGGATGAGCTTCCTGCAGCACATGGATCGCTTGCGCGAACTCGGTTTCCAGCTCCCGCCAAGAGACAAAACTCCGATGAGAATTCCCGAGCTGTGAAGTTTCTCGCTGATACAAACTTGGTCTCCGAGTTGATCAAAGTGCGTCCCAACGAAGCCGTGATGGCTTCAATCCGGGAGAATGACCCTGATTTGTTCTCGAAACTGTCATCGCGGCGGTCTCCCTGGAGCACGACCTCACCGTTGCCACCCGGAACACGCAAGATTTCCCTGACGTGCCCACGGTGAACCCGTGGAACAATCCCGCCTGAGTCCTCGCGGGGAACGAAGGCGGTCTGTCTTCTCTGCGCCCTGGTCTCGGCTCCGGTCATCCTGACGGTCCGCTGAACGGCTTGGTTCTGGGCATTGCGGTCCGGCTATGAGCCAACCCGGCCGCCCTTTTGCGGAAAAGTGTGGCTGGTCCGCGGACCTTCTTTGCAACCGGACGTCGCATATGCGACGTCCGGTTGCAAATGGGGGGCTGATCGGGGTGGTTTGGGATGCCTTTTGCAATCCCACGTCGCATATGCGACGCGCGGATGCAAATGGGTGCCACCTCAGTTGAGCGGGGTGGTCGGAGGGATGGGGTTTCTGTCGCCGCTGTTGGGGCTGGTTTCGGATCTGGATGCGAACCTACGGCTGACGTCGTGGGCTATCGTCTGTCGGTGCTCCGCACCTGAACGCGGCTGCGCGAGCGCGGGATGGGACGTGGCACGCCCAGGCGGTGAGGCGTGGAAAGTGGGGAGCACGAGCCCGGCAACGCTTCGCGGCCTTCGCGGCCTCGCGTGAGGGAAAACAGCGATCGGCAAGAACCGCAGGCAACTGGGGACTGGGAACTTGATTTGCGCGGGGTGGGGGCACGCGGCTTACACTCGGGACCTTCGGACTCGAAGGGCAGTACGCCGGAGGCGTTGGAGCGGATAGCCCCGGGTTGGCGCGGGAGCGCCTACCCGGGGTTTGGCGTTGGAATGGACACGCACCCCGAAGGCGGTGCGAAGATTGGGTGGCTGCAACCCCTTCAGGGTTGGTGACTCATTGGGAACGGGTGACCCGGGGTTGCTTCGCACCCCGGGCCATTGGCTTCGACGCCTTCGGCGTAGGGGGGATGGGTGAAATCAACAACAGGGGTTGTATCCGTGGATGATGCGGATGACGCAGACGACGCAGATAATCAGCAGCTTGCGTTGAACGTGGGTTGCTCGTCCAAAGTGAGGTTCCGGTAGGGGTCGGATCCTGGCATTTCTGCCTGTCTATCGGCTCCATCTGCGGAGAGATCAACTGCCTTTTCCAGGCTCAGAACAGGTCGGCCTGGACGGGGCCTGGGGTGGGTTGGCCGAGTTCGGAGAGCATGCCGCGGAATCCCCAGCGGCGGTACATGTCGCGGAGGGTGTCGGTGTTCTGGGGGCGCGGGACCATGGCGTCGAGGGTGGGACCGTCGGGCAGGTCGCACTTGAGTCGGACCATCTGCTGGTTGCGTCGGATGGTCTCGGCGGCACCGAGGAGTTCGGTGCGGAGTTTCTCGGCCTTGATGGTCGGGGCGGCGGCGACGGCGCCCTCGGCAGAGCCGTACTTCTTGAGGAGATCGGTGGCGGTCTTGGGGCCGACGCCAGCGACGCCGGGGATGTTGTCGACGGCGTCGCCGATGAGGGCGAGCCAATCGGCGATCAAGGGCGGAAGGACGCCGGTCTTGGCCTCGACGTCGGCGGGGGTCCAGATCTTCTCGGTCTTGTCGTTGGGATTGAGGATGCCGATGCGGTCGTCGACGAGTTGGAGGAAATCCTTGTCGGGTGAAGCGATGACGACGGACCAGCCGAGATCGGCGGCGCGGCGGGCGTAGGTGCCGATCCAGTCATCGGCCTCGGTGCCCTCGCGCTGGAGTTGGGGCCAACCGGCGGCGTCGAGCCATTGGGCGAGTTGGGGGAGTTGGACGTCGAGGGCGTCGGGTGTGGGCGGGCGGTTGGCCTTGTAGTCGGGGAGTTCGGCCATGCGGGCGGCGTCGAGGCCGCCGTCCCAGACGACGAGGACGTGGGAGGGGGCGGTGATGGCGATGACCTTCTGGAGGGCCTTGATGAAACCGAAGAGGGCGTTGGTTGGGGAGCCGTCCGGTGCATTCAGGGAGCGGATGGCGTGGAAGGACCGGTAGGCGTAGGCGTGGCCATCCACGAGCAGGAGACGGGACTGCGGGGACTGCGACATGGGGTGAATCTCCGGTCTGCGGGGAGGGTGGGCGAGACGAAATGAGGCTGAGACGGCGGATGGATCCACAGATTACACCGATTGCACTGATTGGAAGCCGGTTGGGTGAGGCTGCCGTTTCACCCTGAGGGTGACCTGAAAACAGCGAGGCG
>JBIKWS010000060.1:0-10724 GCA_044356195.1 Cyanophyceae cyanobacterium | reverse complement strand
CCATCGGGTCGAAATTCTCGATGGAGCAAATGATCACGCAGTTGTCGGCACGATCGCGCATGACCTCCATCTCATACTCCTTCCATCCGAGGAGGGATTCCTCGATGAGGATCTCGGAGACGGGCGAGAGGTCGATGCCGCGCTTGGCGATCTCCTCAAATTCCTCGCGGTTGTAGGCGATGCCGCCGCCCGTGCCGCCGAGTGTGAAGGCGGGACGGATGATCAATGGAAGCCGGCCAATCCGTTCGGCGACAGCCCGGGCTTCGGCCATGTCGTGGGCGGTGCCGGAGATGGGAACATCGAGACCGATGGCCAGCATGAGCTGCTTGAACGCCTCGCGGTCCTCGCCCTTGTGGATGGCTTCGGCGCGAGCGCCGATCATCTCGACGTCGTGGCGCTCCAATGCCCCGTTCTTGTGCAGGGACATGGCCGTGTTGAGGGCGGTCTGGCCGCCCAGGGTGGGCAGGAGGACCAGCTTGCCGGTCGCCCCCATCCGGGCCATTTCCGCCTTCTCGCGGACGATGACCTTCTCGATGGCCTCGGGGGTGATGGGCTCGATGTATGTCCGTTCGGCAAACTCCGGATCCGTCATGATGGTGGCGGGGTTGGAGTTGACCAGGACCACGCGATAGCCCTCCTCGCGGAGGGCCTTGCAGGCCTGGG
Source organism: Cyanophyceae cyanobacterium (assembly GCA_044356195.1). Taxonomy (GTDB): domain Bacteria; phylum Verrucomicrobiota; class Verrucomicrobiia; order Limisphaerales; family UBA9464; genus UBA6176. Next base: position 10,061 of record JBIKWS010000060.1, on the reverse strand, counting down.
TGCCCGAGTAGTCAAACTCGCAGGCCTGCCCGATGATGATCGGGCCCGCCCCGATGATGAGGACCGAGTGGATGTCAGTGCGCTTCGGCATGATCAGAAAAACCGGGCGGATGCAACGGCATCGGCGGGACAATGTCAGGGGTTTTTTCAACCGGATGTTTTCTGGCTTGGACGACGGCGGCCGAAGTCCGTCACACTTCGGACATGTCGTTGCTGCCATTTGGAGATCTGGCTCCACACACTTTGCGTCGATTCCTGCCGGCCAGTCTGGACCTGGGCGACTGGAAGGCGCTGGAACCGTGGGTGGCCCGGTTGGAGGTTGCCGGACGCGAAGCATCGACGATCGAAGCCTTCGAATCCTGGCTGGTCGATGCCGGCGAGGTCATGGCCGCGATCGACGAGGAACGGGCCCGCCGTTACATCGCCATGACATGCCACACCGCCGATCCGGAGGCGGAGAAGGCGTATCTCGCCTTTGTTGAAGGAGTGGATCCGGCGCTGAAGCCCCGCGCCTTTGCCCTGTCAAAGCTGTTCCTCGAACATCCCCTGCGACACTCACTGCCACAGGAACGGTACGCGGTCCTCGACCGCAGCCGAGCCCTCGACGTCGAACTGTTCCGCGAGGAGAACGTGGCGCTTGAAACCGAGGAAGCAAAGCTGGCCCAACAGTACCAGAAGTTGAGTGGGAGCCTGACCGTGCAGTTCCAGGGCGAGGAGCGGACGCTCGTCCAGATGGGTCGCTTCCAGGAGGAGACCGATCGCACGACGCGCCAGGCCGCCTGGGAAGCCGTGACCGCGCGTTGGGTTTCGGAGGAGGCGGCATTCGACGCATGCTTCGACGGACTGCGGGCGCTCCGGAGTCGCATCGCCACGAACGCTGGATTCGCGGACTACCGGGCCTACGCCTTTCGGGCGCGCGGGCGCTTCGACTACACGCCCAGCGATTGCGAACGATTCCACGATGCGATCGAGTCGGAAGTCGTCCCGGTGCTGAAGGGACTTCATCGGGAGCGGCGCGACGCCTTGAAACTCCCAGCGCTGCGCCCATGGGACACGGCGGTCGACCCGCAGAATCGTCCACCCTTGAGGCCGTTCTCGGACACCACCCAGTTGGAGGAACGGTCGCAACGGATCTTCGATCGTCTCGATCCCCAATTGGCTGGGGACTTCCGCCTGATGCGCGAAACGCGGTTGCTGGACCTCGCCAACCGCAAGGGCAAGGCACCCGGCGGCTACCAGTACACGCTGAGCGAAGCGCGGCTCCCATTCATCTTCATGAACGCAGTGGGTCAGCAGCGGGACGTCGAGACCCTCCTCCATGAGGCGGGCCACGCGTTCCACGCGCTCGCCAGCCGGAACGAACCGCTGCAAGCCTATCGCGACGCGCCGATCGAGTTCTGCGAGGTTGCGTCGATGGCCATGGAACTGCTGGCCTCCGATGGGCTGGACGAATTCTACACCCCGGAGGAAGCGAAGCGCGCCCGCCGCACGCACCTCGAGGGCATCGTGGGGGTGTTCCCCTGGATCGCGACGATCGACGCGTTTCAGCATTGGATCTACACCCACCCGGAGCATACGCCCGCGGAGCGTCGGCAGGCATGGCTCGGACTGATGGATCGTTTTGGGGGTGACATTGACTGGACCGGATTTGAGTCCGCCCGGGCTTGCCGCTGGCAACGGCAACTCCATCTGTTCATCCACCCGTTCTATTACGTGGAATACGGAATCGCCCAGCTGGGGGCACTTCAGGTGTGGGCAAACGCGAAATCGGATCCCGTCCGCGCATTGGCGGATTATCGGGCGGGTTTGGCGCTGGGCGGATCGAAACCGCTGCCGGAATTGTTCGCCAGGGCAGGGTGCCGTTTTGATTTCAGCCGCGAGACCCTCAAGCCGCTTCTGGAATTGGTGCAACGGGAGTTGGAAGCGCTCGGTTGAGACTTCTTGTCCACCCCATGGCCACCCCGAAACCACCACCCATCCCGCCCTCCGAGGATCCATTCCCGGACATGGAGCGGGACGTGACCCTGGGCCTTCTCGGGCTGAATCTGTTCGTCTTCCTGATCGAACCCGGGCTGAGGGAGCAGGGACGCCAGTGGTTCGAGATGCGCTACTCGTTGTCCCTGGATGGAATCCGGGCCGGGCACTGGTGGCAGTTCTTCACCTACCAGTTCCTCCACGGCAACTGGGTTCATCTGGGCGCGAATCTGGTCCTCCTGCATTCCATGGGGCCGATCCTGGAAACGACGCTCGGTCGCCGTCGTTTCTTTGGACTCTACCTGGCCTCCGGTGCCATCGGAGGATTGGTCCAACTGGTCGGTGCCATGCTTTCGCCAAAAATCTTCGGTCATCCCGTGGTCGGCGCGTCGGCAGGGTTGTGCGGCTTGTTGGCCGCACTTGGCGCGCTTTATGCCGAGGAGAAGGTGAAGGGCTATCTGTTCTTCCTGATCCCCTTTGAATTGAAGGCCAAGTTCGTGCTGCTGCTTGCGGGTGTCCTGTCGATCATCGGTTCGGTGTTCCCCTTCGGAAACATCGCGCACCTGGCGCATCTCGGTGGATTGTTGGGCGGCCTTTGCTGCATCAACCTCATGGATGCGCGGCCGCTGCCACCGGCAGATCCCGAACCACCACGCAACAGCGGTGGGTCCAGGAATTGAATTCCGCAAGTCACGTCCTAGGTTGAGCCCATGATCTACGATCGCGATTACATGAGGGAGCCGGAGGCTTCGCCCATCCGGGTCTCCATGATCCTGATCTGGGTTCTCGGCGGCTGCTTTCTGGTCCAGTGCATCCTGACCCTTTACGGGAACGTGCCGGTGGTTGCGGACCTTGGCCTGAGCTGGGCGGGCATCCGCCAATGGCAGATCTGGCGACTGCTGACGTTCCAGTTCCTGCACGAGGTGCCGTGGCCGTTGCATGTAATTTCCAATGCACTGGGCCTCTATTTCTTTGGACGCCCGGTGGAAGAACGGTTGGGCACGTGGAAGTTTCTCGCCCTCTATCTCGCCGGTGGCGTTGCTGGCGGCCTGGCTCAGGTGGCCTGGAACCTCGCGCTCCAGTACCCACCCCAGGTCAGCCTGATGGGTGCGTCCGCGGGTGTGTCCGCCATCACTGCCGTTTACTGCCGCTGGTTCGCCCATGACCGGTTCACGGCCATCCTGATGGTGTTTCCGGTGCGGATGAAATTCCTGACCTTCCTTTGGATCCTGGTCGCCGGGAGTGTCGTGGGTCTGTTCTTCAAGGGATCCGGTGTCGCCCACATGGCCCATCTTGGCGGCCTTGCCCTGGGTTGGTTCGCGGTGCCCTTCCTGACCCGGACCGACCCTTGGCAAATCTGGAAGCCGAGGGAGGAAATGGAACCGGCGACCGTGATCCCGTTTCCGGGAACAACCGCTTCACGGGCCGTGGAAGTGTCCATCCGCAAGAGTCGTGCGGAGGAAGATGCCGAGTACGTCGCGCGCGAGGTGGATCCGATCCTCGACAAGATCGCATCGAAGGGACTCGCCAGCCTGACCGACCACGAGCGACGCATTCTGGAGCAGGCAAGGGAGCGGATGCGAAAGGGATAACGGCACCGGTTTCTCCCTCTCGACGCTGGCCATGGGCCCGCCTTAGTCTGTTCCCAATGATTTCGCGCTATACGCGCCCGCAGATGCGGGAGATTTGGACGGACGAGAATCGCCTGAAGATCTGGCTGCAGATCGAGTTGCTCGCATCCGAGGCCCTGGTGAAGGAAAAGGTGGTTCCGGCCGCCGACTTTGGACGGATGAAGGCGGGGGCCGATCGCTGCCTCGCGGATCCCAAGGCACTGGTCGAACGCGCCAAGGAACTGGAGAAGACGCTCAATCACGACGTCATCGGGTTCACGACGGCGGTCACCGAACAGATCAACGATCCCGCCAGCCGTTGGCTCCACTTTGGCCTGACTTCGAGCGACATCGTCGACACGGCCTTCGCTGTCCAGTTGGTGCAGTCCGCGGATCTTCTCGTTGAAGCTGTCCGTGTCGTCCGGAAGTCCATCGCCAAACGGGCACGGGAGCATCGGTTCACGCCGTGCATCGGCCGCAGCCACGGCATTCATGCCGAACCGACAACCTTCGGTCTCAAGCTGGCCCTGATGTACGATGAGTTCGGTCGGGCGGAACAACGGTTGAGGCATGTTCGGAATGTGGTGGCTGTGGGCAAGGTTTCCGGGGCGGTGGGCACGAGTGCGCACCTGTCTCCGAGGGTCGAAAAGCACATCTGCCGGAAGTTGGGATTGCGACCGGCACCCTTGGCAACGCAGGTCGTCCAGCGTGACCTGCATGCGGAGTTCATGAGCGCTCTCGCCGTCGTTGCGGCCAGCATCGAACGATGGGCGGTGGAGTTTCGGCATCTCCAACGAACGGAGGTCCTCGAGGCCGAGGAACCGTTCACCAAGGGCCAAAAGGGCAGCAGCGCCATGCCCCACAAGCGCAATCCCATCACGTGGGAACGCCTCACCGGATTGGCGCGCGTGATCCGCGGCAACTCGATTGCCGCCCTCGAAAACGTGGCCCTCTGGCATGAGCGCGACATCAGCCACAGCTCCGTGGAACGAATCATCTTCCCCGATTCCTGCACACTGCTCGACTACATGCTGGGACTGCTCGACCGAATGATGGCCGGCCTGAATGTCTACCCGGACAACATGCGCCGGAACCTCGGACTGAGCCTGGGCATGTGGAACTCACAGACGGTGTTGCTGGCCCTGATCCGCAAAGGCCTTACCCGCGAGGATGCCTATGCGTTGGTCCAACGCACCGCGATGCAGACGTGGGCAACCAAGCACGCCGGCCGGGATGACGCAGACTTCGTTGAACAATTGCGTTCAGACCCGGAGATCGCTTGCCACTTTGGCCCGGGCGAACTCGAAAAGCTTTGCTCGGTCGACTTCCACTTCAAGGAAGTGCGTGCCCGCTTCAAGGCCGTGGGATTGTAGGCGCATGGGGCATTGATCCAGACCCTCCGGTTTTCGCCGCGATGAATGGTTCGGGAATATTCCATAGCCTTGAGGTTTCCGACCCTCGTCTTGAATGGGCCGGACTACGGATGGCGACGGTGAAGAGTCGTCATCTGAAGGGCCGCGGGGACATGACGCTTCATGTTCCTAAAGCTGCCCAAGGTTGTCTTGATGTTCCCATCGTCCTGCTCCTCCATGGAATCTATGGGAGTCATTGGGGCTGGGCCCTCCGGGGAGCAGCCCACGAAACCAATGAGCGACTGTCGCGGGGCGGCACCACGCCTCCCTTTGTCCTCGCGATGCCCAGCGATGGCCTGTGGGGCGACGGGAGTCTCTATGCGAGCCACGGGGGCCGGGACTATGCACGCTGGATCGTCGAAGACGTTCCTGCAGTCGTCCGCGAAGTTGTTCCGGAAACCAGTGCGGCGTCGCGGGTGTTCATCGCTGGCCTGAGCATGGGCGGTTTTGCGGCCCTTCGACTGGGGGCCGCGTTCCCAAACGTGTTCGCTGGAATGTCCGGCCACAGCGCCGTCACGGATCTCGCGCAATTGGTGGGCCGGGTGGAGGAGGATCTCACCGCGTTGGGGATCCCCTCGACGGAAGGAAACCTGTTCCAGGCGCTCCAATGCGCGCCCTCGCTGCCTCCATTCCGATTCGACTGCGGCCAATCCGACGGGCTGATCGAGGCCAACCGGATCCTGCACAGGGAACTCTCAGACGCAGGCGTTGCCCACGATTACGAAGAGTTCCCAGGGACCCACGACTGGGACTACTGGCGTCAGCGCCTCGAAGGAACCCTCCGGTTTTTTGCCCTGCATTGCTGACCGCACGGTGGTCGCAGGTGAATTGGCTCCCGTTCAGTTGCCCGGCGCAAACATCCACCGGCAGATATGCACTGCGGCGAGAGCCCCTGCCACATCGGCAGCAAGCCCAGCCCAGATCGCATGGCGGGTGCGGCGCACGCCGATCGCCCCGAAGTAAACCGCAACGACGTAGAACGTCGTCTCCGTGCTCCCGAAAAGGGTTCCACCCGTTCGGGCGAGAAGGCTGTCTGCTCCGTGAGTCCGGACGACTTCCGAGAAGGCCGCCAATGTCCCGGAACCGGTCAAGGGCCTGAGAAGGGCCATCGGTAACAATTCTGTAGGGAAGCCAACCCATGCCATGGGGATTGCCAGGGCCTTCCCGAGGAGTTCGATTCCACCTGCGCCGCGGAAAAAGCCGATCGCGACAAGGATCGCGACAAGGTACGGGATGATTCGGATCGAGGTCTGAAATCCCTCCTTTGCACCTTCAATGAACTGCTCGTAAACCGGGATTCCGCGCACCGCGGCAAACAAGGGGAAGAACGCGAGGAGGAAGGGAACCGCGAGAAGCGAGAGGGCGTTCAGGCTTCTCATCCAGATCGGATCCGTCACCAACCCGGCACCGGCTGTGTGGCCGTTGATCAGCTGCCAGCCAAACCAACAGAAGCAACAGGCAAGCACGAGGGAAGCGAGCCATGCGCGATGCGAAGGGGCCAGCGGATGCTGGGCCGCGAGGATTCCATCCTCAGCCGTGGTGGCAGTGCCGACGGATTCAACCGTTTGGGATGTTGAGGGTGCGGCGGGCAATCGGAAGGTTGGCCACTTTGCGAGGACCTTGATCACAACCAGACCCACCAGGGAGGAGCAGGCAGTGGCGAGGAGTGTGGTTCCGATGATTGCTGTCGGATTCTTGGCCCCAGCAGCGGTCAGAACGGCAATCGCCGAGATGGGCAGCAGTTGAACAGAACCCGTGTTTAGCGCGAGGAAGGTGCACATCGCATCCGTGGCGGTACCTGGGCGGGGATTCAAGGACTCCAGGTCCTTCATGGCCCGCAGCCCGAGCGGGGTGGCCGCGTTGGTCAGCCCCAGGGCGTTGGCTGCCAGATTCAGGACCATGGAACCCATTGCTGGGTGGTTTGCCGGAACTTCCGGGAAAAGTCGTGTCAGGATCGGTCGCAGAACCTTTGCCAGCGCCTGCACCAAACCAGAAACCTCAGCCAACCGCATCAGTCCAAGCCAGAGGGTCATCACCCCGATGAGTCCAATCGCGAGTTCAGTGGACTTGGAAGCACCGCTGAAGGCCCCATCCAAAGCCGCCTGGAGTCGGCCGGTAAAACCGCCGATCAGAACCCCCACTAGCAGTAGTCCCAGCCAGATCCAGTTCAGCATGGGAGAAGGTTGGGCCCGATTTACTCGATTGAGTCCAGAATCCGGAGTTCCTCAACCTTCAAGCCGACTCGGGAAACACTGCGTGCCGTTTGACGCGCGGCCTCCTTTTGGCCCAGAGCGAATTTTGTTCCAGCGAGCAGCACCTGCAAGGGAGGGCCGAGTTGGCTCTCGTTCGTGATCTTGGATTCGAGCAGGTCGGCGGCCTCCGTGTTCTTCCCGGTACGAACCAGCCCGTAGGCAAGCATTGCCGCCGGCCATTGGGCTGATGGCATGCTCTCATTCAGCGATCGAAGGACGTTGACCGCATCTTCCAGATCCCGATTCAACAGCAGGGCGCTGTGAGAGAAATTGATCATGATCCGTTCCTCTTTCGGCGCATACTGCCAAAGGGCACGGTGAGCTGTATGTGCTGGCTCAACCGTCGTCAGCTTGGACGCATTACGAATCATGTTGTTGGCCGCAGGCGCAGCAACCGACCTGAACGCAAGCAATGGCTCCAGCGCCTGTATGGCGACGTTGGGAAGTTGTGCGCGCTCAGCCCATGTCGAGATCTGGAACAAACCGGAGACCATCTCCGAAAAAGCCCTCTTCCCTGCGGCATCAATCGCGGTCTTGAATTTCGACTCAGCCTTCTCGTTATCGCGCTCCAAGGACGCCCTCCAGCCCTCGATGGATTGCAGCAGAACATCATCGACGAGATTCGTTGAACTGGAGACCGCCCGCTCAATCCCAGTCCAGTCTAGATCCAGAGCCATCGCTTCAAGATGGAGCGAAGCGAGGATTTGATTGGTGCCGATGTTGGTGGCCAGAAACCGTTTTGCTGCGGCGGGCGTTGAAAGGGAAATGGCCCATTTTGCGCACAGAATCTTTTCCTCATCCGTGGTCGGGGCCGCCTCCGAAAGCACCGAAGCAGCCAGTGCCTCACGATCCGTCTTGTCCGCACTGGCACGGAGCCCTGCGACAAGGAGTCGGTCTGCCAGGGGAAGGTTCGAACGTCGTTCAATGGCGCGAGCGATCTGGCGTGCCTCCGTCAGGGGGAGTCTGCCGGTTTCCTGAAGGGTCCGTGCAGCGGCGATCTGCTCGCTGCCAGAGGCAAGTGCCACAGAACTCAGTAGTCGCCATCCTTCTCCAGACAAAAGGGAATTTGACGACTTCAACAAGCACAGCCCGAGGATAAACTCGAACTCCTCGTCGACCGGGTTGGCGACTTGTGCTTCCCGGGCATAGGGAACTGCTGCGTCATAGTCCTTGATCTGTATCAGGTACCGCACGACGCGCCGCAGGAAATCCGGAGCCTTGCCCACACTTGGCTCCAAAAGGTTCAACTGCTCGTACGCCAGGTCGGGTCGGGAGAACTGAAGGCATGCGTCAATGAAGGCATATCGATCCTCAACGGACGCTCCAGGGGACGTTGTTACAGCCCGCCAATAATCGATCGAGTCGGGATTTCCGACGGTTTGGTAGAATCGAGCCGCAAGTTTCTGGACTTCCAATTTCGACGGAGCCAGTCCCAACGCGACGCGCACGCTCCTTCCAGCCTCATTGTAGCGGCCGGCGTCCATGGCCTCTGTGGCAGCCTGGACCACGGCAACGCTCCTCCAAGCGCGGAGAGCACGAAGCGCAGGTTGGTGCACGAGGTAACCGATCAAACCCAGAACCGACAGAACAAGCAGTGGCAGAAGGACATACTTCGAAAACTTCCGCGAGGAATCGTGAGCACCTGACCCATCCCGCCTCCGACGCCGGACCCCTCGGTGCGCTTGGCCCTTCGGATCATCAGTGTGTTTCGTGGTTTCCCCAGATTCCATGTGAGGCTGTATCTTTGCTGAGGTCCACCTTCATTGGAAGCAGGAATCGGATCACGAAAGCCTTCGACTCGGCAAATGCATCCCGAAGTCTCAGGGTTCGATAGCCATTACGCCGCCAGAACCCTGCCGGATGCAGCGGATGCCAATCACGGCTTGGCTATCGCTCCGGACCTTGTGGTCTTCAGAAGGAGGAAATCCTTCAATCCAGAAAACTTCACCCATGGAATCCTCCCCAATCCAAAGCGCATGCCGCTTGGATTTTGGAAGTTTACGATTCACGAAGAGATCCTGGAGCTTGGTACGCCCCTTCATACCGAGGGCGCGAAATCGATCACCCGGCCGCCAATGCCGAAGAGTAAACCCTTCATCCAGACGCGTGCCGTCAAAAAGCGCCTCGGCTCCACGCTCTGGTAGTTCGGGGGAAACCTGAGTCACGCGACGCCATGCGATGATCGCCGGTCCGGGAAGGTCAATGGAGCCTTCTTGTCCGTCTGGCATCACCCTGATGAATTGCGACTCAAGCGCACCGGCAGGCGGCATTGTATCGACCTCTTTGTCTGGAGACGACAGCGAGCCTGATGCGCTCTTGGCCACCCGATGTCCGCCGGCGACTGTGACCGACTGTTGTCCCGGGCGCCGCAGTGCTTCAATGATCCTGAACTCAGGCTTGACTCCGATGCCGATGAGTTGATTCCGGATCGCTATCCTCTGAATGGCAATAGGTTGAGAGTCAAATGGCATGCTTGAAGGATTCAGGGCCCATAGGGTCGCCATCGATTCCACCAATGTGCCCTCCGCCCCAACAAGTTCCATGGAGCGGCGGATCAAGCGATCCAAGGAAGGCCCAGCAACTTGCCGAAGCATCGGCAATACTTCATGGCGGATTCGATTCCTCGGGATGCTTACATCCGTGTTCGAAGTGTCTTCCCTGAAGCTCCCTCCAACGTGCTTCAGAAAAGCCCGCAACTGGCAGCGGGTTGCATCCAGTACTGGACGCAATACACGGATCTGGGGGTCCGCGGGCGATCGGCTGACCCAGTCCATGCCGCGCAACCCAGCACTCCCAGCCCCACGGAAGAGTCG
>JBIKWS010000666.1:0-3029 GCA_044356195.1 Cyanophyceae cyanobacterium | reverse complement strand
GAAGCAACGTGGCCTCTTCGAGGACACCCTCATCCTCTGGGGCGGCGAGTTCGGTCGCACCCCCTCCGTCGAACTCGGCGATGGCGGCAAGTCCAAGCTCGGCCGCGATCACAACCACTACGGGTTCTCCGTCTGGATCGCCGGCGGTGGTGTCCGCGGCGGGACCGCCTACGGGGCCACCGATGAATTCGGGTTCCGCGCCGTCCAGAACCGCACCAGCGTCCACGACCTGCACGCCACCCTCCTTCACCTCCTTGGCTTCGACCACGAACGACTCACCTATCGCCAGGCCGGTCGCGACTTCCGCCTCACCGACGTCTCCGGCGAGGTCATCCGCGACGTCCTCGCCTGATCTCCTGACCGCATGCCGTCCGCACAGACCGTCCTCTTCGTCCGCGCCCCCCGTCGGGGCACTGTGAAGACACGCCTCGCCCGCACGCTCGGCGACGACGCCGCGCTCGCCGCCTACCGCACCCTGCTCTCCACCACGTGCGAAGCACTGCGCGAACTCAAGCCGGTCGAACTCCGCTTCACCCCGGACGACGCCGCCCCCGAACTGAACGAGTGGCTGCAAACCGGCTGGACCACGGCACCGCAGGGCTCCGGAAACCTGGGGGAACGCCTCGCCTCCGCCACCCAGGACCATTTCCAAAACGATGCGTCTTCCGTCGTGATCATCGGTTCCGATTGCCCCAAAATCACCGCGGCTGACATCCAGAACGCACACCAGGCCCTCGCCACCGCTGACGTCGTCCTCGGTCCCGCCTCCGACGGTGGCTACTGGCTGATCGGACTCCGTCGTCCCACGGTGGGTGTCTTCGACAACATTGCGTGGAGCACCGAAGCCGTCCTCCAACAGACCCTGGAAAGAGCCGCCGCCCTCGGACTCTCCGTCGCCACCCTGCGCCAACTCGACGACATCGACACCCACGACGACTGGCTCCGATGGGTGGGGAGGAAAGTTTGAAGGTTCAAGTTTGAATGCCACTGCGGAACGGGGTGGCGACGTCCTCGTCGCCGTTCCGAAGCCTTTCTCAGGGCAATGAGGACATCGCCGCCCTGAATCCGTCCCCAATGGGGCCGGTGGCTTGAATCTTGAAACCTGAAACTCCCCCTCAAGGCTTGACCCGGAAACTCCGAAACGCCGGCTCCGCGGTCTTCTTCTGCTGGTTCCCGTCATCGCTCAGGACCAGCAACTCCTGCGCCTCACCCGACCCGATCACCGTCATCGCCTCCGGATTGAAATGCTTGAACCCCGTTCCCTTGATCTCCTCCACCGGTGCCGTGCCCCCCTCCCAGCGGAACAGCTTCGCCTTGGCCGCCCCCTTCACCCCACCACCAATGATGAAATGCTCTTTGCCCGACCAAACCATGTCCCGCACACCCAACCCACCCAGGTCCAGGAGCACCGGATCGCCTAATCGCGCCTTGCCTCCGGCCACCGTCTCGGACGGATTCAGGATGGGAACCAGCAAGGCCTTCCCATCCACCAGCGGCGACCGGAACCCCACCAGCAGATGTCCCTCCGCATTGGCCCCCAGTCCCTCGATGTTCAGCCCGCCCACTTCTGGCGAAACGGCCGCCGCCTTCCTCAATCCCAGCGCCTCGTAACGCGGGTCAGCCAGCAAAACATCCAGAAACCCCGCATACGGCTTCCCTTCCGGCACTAATCGCCCGCCGTCCTTCCCACCCTCGAATCGCGTCGCCAGCAATCGCTGCCGGTTGTGGCGCGGCTTCCCATCCTTGTTCCGCCCGTGGGATCCGATCCAGTAGACCCGGTCCCCGATCCGCGCCGCGCCCTCGATATCGATCTCGGTCGACTTCCCAAAAACCCCCGCAAAGTGCGAAAGATCCAACTGGGCGATGGCCGGTCCCTCGGTATCGATGGGATACATCTGCAGGACGTTGGCTTCGTCGCTCGCGGTGACGAAGGTCTTGTCGTCGAGCAACACCACGGCCGAGGCGTTTGCGATTCCGGTGTGGACGGTCACCGGCGGCGCCGTGAGCCCACAGGCACCACCCAGTCCAAGGAACGTTGTCACAAGACAGAAACGTTTGAAACCTGCGGGTGTGTTCATGGTCCTGATTTTCAGCATCAATCGTCTCGCCGTCAAAGATCGTTCACAGCCTTGGCGGATGCCCTTCCACTTCCTACCCTGATCCCCATGCCAGAGAAGTCGGTCAACGAACTCCGGGCCAATGTCCGCGAGATCCATGAAAAGGGCATTGCCGCCCTCCAGAAGAACAACCTCGATTACGCCATCGAGCTCTTCATGCAGGTCCTGCGGCAAGAGCCGGGGTGTTTCGACACCCGCCAGGCCCTCCGCGCCACCCAACACCGCCGCTCCGGGAACAAGTCCGGCGGCCTGTTCAAGAAGTTCCTCGGTGCCACCAACACCATGACCAAGGGGCGACTCGCCCTCCGCAGCGACCCCCTCGAAGCCCTCATCATCGCCGAGGAAGCCCTCAACGACGACCCCACCAACTCCGGCGCCCACCAACTCCTTGCCGACGCCGCCCTCGCCTCCGGCTTCCCCAAGACCGCCATCCTGAGCCTTGAGGTCGCCTTCAAGTTCAACCCCTCCGACCGCAAGCTCGCCGAAAAACTCAGCGATACCTGCTCCCATGCCGGCCAACGCGCCCGCGCCGAGAAGATCCTCCGCGACCTCCTCGAACTCGATCCCACCGACCCCGGCCTGAACGAGAAGCTCAAGAACCTCCTCGCCAGCCGCACCCTCACCGAGGGCGGCTACGAAGCTCTCGCCGACGGTTCTGGATCCTACCGCGACATCCTCAAGGACAAGGACCAGGCCGTGCTCCTCGAACAGGAGCAACGCACCGTGAAGGACGAGGACGTCGCCGCCCGCCTCATCAAGGATTGCGAGGCCCGTCTCGCCACCGAAGGCAACAACCTCAAGCTCATGCGCGACATCGCCGGCCTGCATGAGAAACGGCAGGACTACGATGCCGCCATCGCCTGGTACCAGCGCATCCTCGATGTCGGTGGAGTCTCCGATCCCCTCATCCTC
>JBIKWS010000665.1:0-3031 GCA_044356195.1 Cyanophyceae cyanobacterium | reverse complement strand
TGCACCTGGAAACCACCCGCCACGCCTCCCTGGAAACCCTCGTGCGGAGCCTGACGCGGGATCCGGATGGTCGCGTACGGTTTCAGGCGGCGATCACCCTCCGGCACGCTCGCGAGAAAGCCTCATTCACCGCGTTGGCCGACCTCCTCGGCCGGGATGCCAATGACCCTTGGATCCGAAGGGCGGTGCTGATCGCGGTGGCCGATTCAGACCGTCCCCGATTGCTCGAAAGAATGCTGGCAACGGTCGGGCCGCAGCCCCTACCAGCAGCTGCCTTCCACGAAGCGGCCGAATCGGTGGCGTCTACGGATGGCGTAGGCGAGACGGAGATTCGGCAAATCCTTGAGAATGCCGCCCGCCTTCCCCAGATCGAGGTTCGGGTGGCGCTGTTCAACGGGCTTCGCAAAGGCATTGCCCGACGTGCGGAGCCGCCCATCTGGTCGGCGGAATTCATCGGATTCGCAGGCCGGAGTTCGGAAAAGTTCAGTGACACGGAAGTCAGCGAGATCTGGGCTCTGGCGAAACTCGGGCAAGGGACCCTGACGGCCCCCGAGCGATTGAAAGGTGCCTGGGCACGCGCGACCAACACCGCGCTGGCCGAATACGATCGCGTCCAGGCCATCTCGCTGCTCGCCCATGCCGAGTCCCCGGCACCATTGGTGTCTCTCCTGTCTGCCCGCGAACCCCGTGATGTCCAAACGGCGGCCCTGGACATCCTCCGCGAGCAACGGGAAACGTCCATCGGCGAAGCACTCGTCGCGGCCTGGCGAAGCTACGGGCCGGAAACGAGACCAAGCATCCTCAAGATCCTTCTGGACCGGCGAAACTTCCATGCCCCGCTCATGTCTGCCCTCGAAGGCGGCACGCTTTCCGTCGGTGAACTTCATCTGGATCTCGAACAACGCCGTCGTCTCCTCCGCGGATCCTCCGCAGACATTGGCCGCCGCGCCGCGAAGTTCATGGGCGACGAGGAATACTCCAATCGGAGGCAAACCGTGGAAGACTGGATCCGTCGACTTCCGCCCATGGGCAATGCTTCACGCGGACGCGAGTACTTCCGCCAATCATGCGCTCCCTGCCATCGCTGTGCCGACCTGGGACAACGCGTTGGACCCGATCTTTCCGGGGTCGCCCACCGAAGCGTCGAAGATCTCGTGGGCAACATTCTGGATCCCAACATGGCCATCAACCCAGGCTTCGTGGCGTACAACGTCGAGACCAAGGATGGCGAGACGATCTCCGGCCTCCTGATGGATGGAACCGGCGACCTGATCACCCTGGTTCAGGCGGGCGGGGTCCGCTCCGTCATCAACCGACGCGACGCGGTGCGTGTCTCCAGTAGTGGATCCTCCTTGATGCCCGAAGGACTCGAAGCAGGACGCAGCCCGCAGGACATCCGTGACCTGATTGCCTTCATCCAGGAGGGCCGCTAGCCACACCCTACTCCAGACCCATCCCTCACCGCGGCAGCACCAGCAGGTCGTCTGGCCGGACCCTCATCTTCAGTTTCGTACCGGGTGCGAGAACCCTTTCCGGATTCTGGACGAAACATTTGAACGAGGCCGTTCCGACGGCGAGGACATACTCCTCGATCTCACCGAGGTAGTTGGTCTGCCGCAGTTCCCCCTCGATGACGTTGGTTCCTCCCTCGGCCCAATCCAAGGCCTCGGGCCGGATGCCCACCCAAACCTTCATCCCACGCTGGATTCCAGCGCGTGGGCTGGCTTCAAAGTCTCCGATTCCCGTTCGGGCCACCAATCGTTGCTCACCCGCCTCCCGGATCTCTCCTTCCAACCAATTGCTCTCGCCGATGAAGTCCGCCACAAACCTCGAACTCGGCCGCCGGTACACCGTGCGTGGATCCGCCAACTGCTCGATCACGCCACCGCGCAGGACAGCCATCCGATCCGCCAGGGACAAGGCCTCCTTCTGGTCGTGCGTCACGTAGATCGTCGTCAGCTTCAATTCCTGATGGAGGCGTCGGATCTCGTCGCGCATCTCCAACCGCAACCGCGCATCCAGATTCGAGAGCGGCTCATCCAGCAGGAGCACGTCCGGACGGATCACCAAGGCCCGCGCCAAGGCAACACGTTGCTGCTGCCCGCCCGACAACTGGTTCGGCGTCCTGTCCGCCAGATCCTCCATCTGCACCATCCCCAAGGCTTCGCGCACCCTTTGCGCCCGCTCCTTGGCTGGCACGCTCCGAACGTCCAGACCGTAGGCCACATTCTCGGCCACCGTCATGTGTGGCCACAACGCATAGCTCTGAAACACCATCCCCGTATTTCGAAGATGCGGAGGCACATCGTTGACACAACGGTCTCCAAACCGCACCTCCCCGGAATCGGGCGGATAGAAGCCCGCCACCAACCGAAGCAGCGTCGTCTTTCCACATCCGGAGGGCCCGAGCAGGAAGAACAGTTCGCCCGAGCGGATCTCCAGGGACACGCCCTTCAGGACCGGGGTGGATCCAAAGGTCTTTGTCAGTTCTCGAATGGTGATCTGCATGAGTCAGTGTTCCTGAGCCCCAACGTTCGGATCCCGGGCAATGCGACGGTACTTCTCCTGTGCCCAAGCCTGCCATCCAGCCTTCAGTCGGTTTCGCGCTTCCGCCTGTGACCACTCCCCCTTCGCCAATGCCAGGGCTTCAGCCTCGGTCATGGGAACGGAACCCAGCAGGCGAACCGCAGCTCCCGGTGAACCGGCAGCAATCACACGGCGCCATGCCGGCACCAGATCCGAATGGCAGTCCACGATCAGCGAACCAAACAGGTTCCGCACAATATCCCGGCGCGCACGCGCGACCCGGGCGTTGTAGCGAAACTCCGATTCCACCGTGAATGGGTTCACCGGAATCGGGGACTGCCCGGCATATTTCTGGTAAAGGCTTGGACGCACCGGCAGTCGCACCAACGAGTGACGCCGCGGCCCATCCGGGTGTCCCGCCGGCAGCATCCACAAGGCCTGCCCGGCGTCGCCAAGGACGAAGTCCAACAACCGTCCCGCAACCTCCCGGTGCGGTGCCCCCTTC
>JBIKWS010000059.1:0-10737 GCA_044356195.1 Cyanophyceae cyanobacterium | reverse complement strand
ACCCGGGCGCATACCCGCCGGGCCATCATAATAGTAAATGCTGACAAATGCCGGCAAACCTACGGAATCGAGAGTCCGTTCCACCGAACCACCGATGGAGGCATTCCAGAAACTCTGTCGGTCAAAGTCCTCTGGAAGCTGTGTTCCTATCCGATGACATGCCACACAATGCAGTGCCAACATGCAGGCAACGACCCAGGAAGACGTCGGAAGCCTGAAATGCGTAGACATACAGAAATATCGGCGATGGTTTCTCATTCCGAGTCTGGGCTCAAGTTGTGGTCATGCAGTTCAGCAGGACAGGTCGACATCGCCCAATTGGCAAATCCAAGGGACTGTGCCCTTGTCCACAGTGAGTCTAATTGGTGCCTGAATCATTCCTCTTCCGCACCCACCCGCTTACTTTCCAGACCAGCAACAACAGCGCATGAGCCGCGAAGCTGCCCAGAAACACATCCACGGGAGGCGCACCGGATTACAGAAGGACGGGATACAATCCAATGCCGGTGATCACCCCTGCAGCAAAGACCCACATAAATTAATCCTTTGGTCTCGGAGGCACTGACAGCATGACAGGAGGCACATACGCCCCCGTCGCTGAGAGAATTGCCGGCTTGCTGCTGAAGTGCATCGTGTTCGCGCCGGCCAGCGTGCCGCTCGACGAGATCAGGCCGCCGTAGGGGTTGTACTTGTACGACGCCTGCAATACCCCGGAGCTGTTCATCAGGGCGGTGACATTGCCGTTGGCATCCGAGTGGTACGCGTTGTGGGTGCTCATGGATGGCACGGTCCGGGCTCGTGGTCTTCTGAAGTTACCTGAGTGATGCGTACTCCCGTGCCAGTGTCCACGCAACGGTAGATTCTTCGGCGCTGACAGGCCACAGGCCCGGAGGGCCGAAAGACGATTCCCCATTGCCTCAGCACTGGGTCCCGTGCCCCGGAGTCAAAACACCCCGGCAGAGGGGACAGATCCCCCGATGCTTCCCTCCGACTCGCCCACCGGACAGGGCTTCTCCGACCTGAACCGATTCCTCACGCCCGCTTCGCTCAAGACGCAAAGACGCCAAGACGGCCACGGAATGGCATCCACCCCTCGTCCTTCCTTCCTTGGCGTCTTTGCGTCTTTGCGTGAGCCAATCCGAACCCTTCGCGGGATTGGAGGTTCCACCCCTCGCGACCACCGCCCAACGACGAAGTCCACCCAAAACCACCCACACGGCATACGGAAAGCTTCCCCCGTGGCATCATCTCGTCTTCGCCCCCACCCCCGGGCCCGACCCCAGACGGGACTGACACCATTGCCCCATTCCCCTCAACAACCCAGACCGTCCCAAGGTTCGAACCTCCGGCTCGACTTCGTTTTCGATCCCGATGGCGATACCGATCCCGATACCGACGCGACCTTCCCCGGGTGCGTGCTTCGCCCGACCCGGGGCCATCGGCTCCGATCCCTCCCGGATACCTTTTGGGGCGAAGGCTTGGGCGCTGGTCCGGCATCACTGGGACAAGGCAATCACCAACGGCGATGAGGACATCGCCTCCCCGTTCAAGATCCATGGCCGGGGTGGCGACGTCCTCGTCGCCCCTGCACACGTGGATTGAAATCCAGCCCCGCTGACAGGCGTAAGAACTCCTCCGAAATCTTGGCCGCGCTTCGACCCAAAAGAGCAACCCACGACAAGCCAGATCGGCAGCAGGCTATTGGGAAATACATGGGACTCAGCCCAGTGCCGCCACACTCGTCTAGTTCGAACCCGGCTTCGTGACCGATCCACCCAGGTTCTGACCGTATTCCCAAGTGGTCACCGGACCGTCGCCAACGGACCAGAGGACCGCGACGTTGGTTGTCGTGATCTCGCCACAACACGAGGTGACGACCCGACCATCTCCATTGACGTCCACAGCAATCCGATAATCCCTGCCCCAGGGATCCTTGATGACACCCGCCTTTCTCTGGCGCTCATCGGGCCACCAATAGACGAGGCCCGATGGGTTCAGTTCGTTCACAACCCCGGCCAAGGCATGCAATAGGAGCTTCGTCTCGCGTTCATCGAGTTCTTTGTCAGCCCCATTAGGTGCGAGAAAGTTGAGCTTTTCAGCCGTCAGGAAGCCTCGCAGCACGAACTGTATTCCAAGAATATCCCCCACGGCGCGCAGCCTCTTCTCATCTCTTCGCATCTCCCAGAGCGCCGCACCGGCCAGAAGCGCCACCCAGATACCCAAGGTAAATATGGCAGCAAAACCCAGAGTGAGCTTTGTTTGCGTACGCATCACAACGATTCCGTCTCGATCCCCTTGGTCGGACAGGTTGTTCCTAACCTGGTAGATGTCATTGTCTTGGTCTTGATTCCCGGGATCAGTGTGCTTGCACAACGCTTGCCACTAACCGACTTAAGAATACAGAAGTACATACAGGTGACCCTCGGTATCACGAACAGTGTCCCGCCCGTAATTGGATTGGGAATGGGGATATTGGCTGGGACAGGCACGACTGGAAGGCTGCAGTCCCATATCGCGGTACAACCAGGAGCGGCACATCCTACAAACCCAAAAGCATCTGCCTTATTAAAAGGCTCATTCTCAACGAAGCCGTAGAGGTTCGATCCTCCATTCTCCCCCAACGGATCCCGATTCAACCACCGCTGCATTCCCGGATCATAGAAACGATACCCATAGTAATAGAATCCCCATGCCCCCGTGGTCGACAGGATCACCGGCTTGCTGCTGAAGCGCATGGTGTTTGCCGTGGCAAGCGTGCCGCTCGACGAGATCAGGCCGCCGTAGGGGTTGTACTTGTACGACGCCTGCAACACCCCGGAGCTGTTCATCAGGGCGGTGACATTGCCGTTGGCGTCGGAATGGTAGGCGTTGTGGGTGCTCCAGTTGCCGGACGAATAGCCATGGCTGCGCATCAACAAGCCCCCGATTCCCCCCGCTCCTTCGATCGTCCCGCTGAGGTCGAGACCCCGCGTGTACTGGACCTGCGGGGTGTTCCCCGAGTTGCGCTCCTGGACGATCAGCATCCCGTCGTACAGGTATCGGGTTTCCCCCTGACTGGTCCACGCCGACCCGTTCCAGGTGAATTGCAGCGCGCGGCGCAATCGCCGGAGGCCGTCGTACACGAAATCAATCCGCCACGGTTGGACGATCGGCATGGCGGTTGGATCCACCCGCACCGACGTCAGCTGGCTTTCGTCGTCCCAACTGTATAGCAACGTCTCGTTGGCCTGGACATTGGAAAGCAGGTTGCCCCGACGGTCGTGATCCCGCGCGATCGCATTCAGTGCGGTCAACTGGTTCAGGACGTTGTTCGTAAACCCGGTGACCGTCGTGTTGTTCGTCCGCCATCTCAGGTTCTGCGAGGCGTCGTACACGTACCCGAACCGTTCCGACGTCACCTCATTCAGGGTGGCCGCATTCGTCGTCTGGGCACGGATCAATTGGGAGGCCGCATCATACCCGAACACGGAGAACCCGTTCCAGTTTGTGGAAGTCGAGTTCGCCCGACTGATCCACGTCCGCCGGTCGGCCGCGTCGTAGGCATATGCGTGGCTGTTTCGGTTGGTACCTACGCTGTTGAGCAGTTCCGTGCCGGTCTGGCGCGCTAGAGTGTCGAACGTATTCGTGATGTATCCACCCCCGGGCAGGTTCACGCGGGTGATCTGACGGCCAGGTGAGCCATACATATACCCGAAGCTTTGCCCGCCTCCCGTGACATTGGTCATCCGACGCGAGGCATCCCACTGGTAGGTGGTGGCAAAAGACCCCGCCGGTTGGAAGATGACCAAGTGACTGCGCAGGCCATGCCGGTTGGTCACGTTGACCACGTCATTGGTCCAAGGCCCGTCCTCCGACATCGCCGAAAGGCCGCTTCCCAAGAGAGTGTATGCGTAGGCCGTCGTTCCCACCGCATCCGTCATGTTCGTCATCCGTCCGAGGGCGTCGTAGGCGTAAGTCCGGGCGACGTTGCCGGAGTACCCTGGGCTGGACACATTCGTCAGGCTGCCGCCCCGGTCATAGGCGTAGGTCGTGTCATAGCCGGTCGTCCCAGGGTTCGCCGTCCGGCTGAACCGGTTGGTCAATCGCCCCAACCGATCGTAGCTGTACACCAGATCCGCGTTCGTCTGCCCCTGATACCACTTCTCGGTCATGCGCCCGAACGCGTCGTAGCGCCATTCCGTGCGGTTCGTGCGTCCATCAAAGAGGAACTGGAGATCCCCCGCCGGGAGGTAGGTGAAGGAATTCGTCCACAACCCGACCTGCACCTCGGCGATCCGTCGCTGCGCGGCGTCGAAGGCAAAGGTGCGCACGGCACCCACTCCGTTGGTCTCGGCGGTCGGGCCGTCAAAGCCGGCCGAGTATCCGTAGGCCAGGTACGGCGTGGCGGAACCCGCCCGATGCACCGTCTGAACGCGGCCCAACGCATCATGGGCGTTGGTGATCGTGACCCCGTTGAGGTCGGTACGGATCCGCACGCGATCCAGGACATCCAGCGTGAGCAGCATCTGGGAGCCGGCCGCATTCAGCGTCTGCACCAACCGACCCAGATTGTCGTACCGATTGGTGCTCCAACCGAACGGATCCTGGACCAGGACCAAGCGTCCCAGCAGATCGTAGTGGTTGGTGCTCATGGAACCTTCGGGGGTGGTCGTCTTCCAGCGTTTGCCTTGGAAGTCGTACTCGTACGAGGCGGTTCGCACAATGGTTGTTCCGGCAGCTTCGACGACCGTCGCCGGGCTGCCGCAATCGCAGTAGGCCATCTGGTTGGTGGTGCCGCGCGTGTCGACGGTCTGTACCAACCGCCGGATCCCGTCGTAGGTCATCCGTCGCATCTGGCCGAGGGCGTTCACGTAGGCGGTCACATCCAGCATCCGTGTGCCCCCGCTGCCCGTCGCGTAGCTCTCACCCGGATGCAGTTCGTAATGCCATTGCTCCTGCAATCCCCCCGTGGATCGGCGTTCCCACAACCGCCCGAGCGGATCGAAGATGTTGGTGGTGACCAACCCTCGTGCGTCCGTACTGACCACCCAGCGTGTGGCCTGGGTGATGTTTCCGGCGTTGAGGTTCGTCCGGGTGTAGCTTTGGTTCAGGTAGGTCACCTCGGTATTGGTCTGGTACGCCGACGATCCCAGGTAGGCGACGTTGGTCACACTCAGTCCATCGGTGCTGAAGGTCCGCACCAACCGCCAATCCGCAGCGTTGGTCTGGCCGATCAGCCGTCCACTGGCATCGTAGCCGAAGCGTTCGACCTCATTCAGGGCGTTGGTCCGGGCGATCACCCGATGGGAGGCATCGTATCCCAGGCGCAATTCGGCGATGCCGAGAGCATTCGTATGGATCAACAAGTCCACTCCATCAGCGCTGTAAGTGAACGTCTCCACACGGGAAGGGTAACCCGCGCCGTCGTCCCACCGTTCCCGCACAGCCAAGGGCTTGCCCAAGGCGTTCCGGGTGTAGTCACGGTACCAGCTGGTGCCGTCGGGCATCACCCGGGCTTCCACTGCAGGATAGGATTCGGTACCGGCCCGGTCGGGATCCGACTTGCCCGCGTAGTCGTACCAGAGCACCGCGCCCTCCGACGTTCCATCCGGCGAGGCAGCTTGTTCCCAGGAGAGTGTTTGGAATTCGCCGCTGTAAGGTTGCATCAGCCAATGGCGGGTCCGAGCCCTGCGCAGGTCTGCCCATGCAAAGGAATCGGTTGCCAGGTTCTTGGTCATGACGCTGCGGACCTGCGGCGGCCAATGGTAGGTGTTGCGCAGGCCTCGGTTGGCCGTGTCCAGAGTGCTCACCACCGCGTTGGTGGGATTCGGAATTTGGCTCGTTTGCCAAGCGGGCACAACGGCGCTGGCATTGAGCATCAGGGCAAAGGCTTCACTGCTTCCGGTCGGATGCCAGACTTCGACACTACGATCAATCGTCGGGCTGGGAGGCGAAGTGGCCGCAGAACGGACATTCAGGGTCGTTCGACCGTACGGCGTTCGTATGTAGTTCGTTCCCACAGCGACGAGGTGCAGGAACGATTGGATGCCGACAACGTCAGTGATCGAACTTAGGCCTTCACTGGCGACACCGGAGGGATGCGCCTGGGTCTCATCGTACCCGAAGGAGGCATTCAGCCCGATGCTGCTGGTCACGGAGACAATGGCATTGGCCAGCGATCCAGTGCCGTAACCCACCGTAAAAACGGTTCCATCGGCGGCTGTGATCTGGGTCAGTTTCGAGGTGCCGGACTGATACGCGAAGGTGGTTCCCATCCCGCCCGCATCCTTGTCGGCGGTCATGTAGTAGCCTGCGAACCAGCCGGAAATCTGCCCTGCCTGCAAGTATTCACGGGTCCTTCCATCGGCCAGATGAAGGCGGAAGCCGATGAAGGATCCGCCATCGTACAGCTTCTCCAACTGCGAATGGCTCCAGTACTCGAGATTGCTGAGGTCAGAGCCAACATCAAAAGTATACTGATGAACTCCGCCGCCTGGATGGTTCACGAAGGCTTGCCAACCTGGATCTGCATCATACTCGACCCAAGACATCCACGAACTGGCCAGCATGTAGGGGGCGGCAGTGGGACCGACTTCGAAGCGACCCTCGGGAAGAAAATCGGAAGGGCCCGTATAACGATGACGCGAATAAAACGTCAGGTTGAGCTCGACCGTTGGGCCATACTTCGGCTGATAGATCAGCGGGGTATCGTTGATGCGGAGATTCAAAGTGGGCTCATCCACCTCCCATGTCGGCATCCCGGGCGATCCGCAATCGTCGCAACCTCCCCCCGCCTTACGCGCACCGTCACCCATGGGGCCACCTCCCGAACCTCCAGCCCTCCCGCTGCCGTGCCCCGGATGACTGGGACAGTAGCCACCGTCCGGCCCCAGTGAATCCAGGTATCCCCAGGAGACATACCGTCCGCGAAACGGCACTGCGTCCGCATCCGCAAGATCCTGCATGGCAGCCACCCCCTCGCTCCGGGATTGACGCGCCACGAGAAGCACCCCGGTGGCGTCTTCCGCCAACTCAGGTGCGATCATCCATCGGACATGGCCCGTGGCCGAATCGCTGACCTCATAAAAGTCCCCACGGCGTTCGAGAACGGTGAGGTAATGCTCCGAAGCCACATGGACGATACAGGGCACCGGGAATGCCTCGAGACTGGCCAACCGCACCGCACGCACGGTCAACCCGGCCTCCCGCCCGATCCGGCCCAACGTGGCCAGATCGATCCCTTCCGGTCCGGGACGATGCGCCATCAGGGGATTGATGGATCGTTTCTGACCTTCGAGAATGCGGACCATCTGGCTGAGCGCAATCAGACCGCAACTGGCCGCGGTGTCAGGGTTGCGGACATCGTGGTGACGCTGCTCCTGAAGGCCGGACCACCGATCCTCGGTGGCACGCGGACTGAGCGCCAGTTCCGCGGCATACAATTCATCGTAGGCACTGACGTCCCCACGCAGGATGAGTGCGTTTGCCAACAGGAAGGCTGACTCCCGGGCGATCTGGCGTGCGGCGGGCTCGGAACGTTCCCGGGTGGCCATCCAGGCGGTCTCGGCGTATTGACGAGCACCCGACTGATTCAGGATTCGCGCGTGATAGTCGGCCAGTTGAAGGCTGGCTCCGGGGAAGTACGGCGACTGCGGATACTTGGCGAGGAAGTCCGTAATGCGGCCTACCCAGTCGACGAAGATCAGACGCCGCTCCACACCGGTCTTCGCCGCATGATAGCGGGTCGTGGTGTCATCATAGATTGCCAGCAATTCATCGGTCTCGACAGCGTTGATGGCGACCTCGCCCAACATGATCAGCGGGGGCGATTGGAACGGCGAATGGCTGGCTAGATGGAGGAGGCGCTCCCGAGGAGGGAGGGTGGAGGGCCCTGAGCCCACCGCCTTCGGTGCAGTATTGGTAGAGCGAAGGCTTGCTTCATCCGCAGCCCGCCCCAGCCAGGGGACTAGAAGAATGAGTGTCAGCAGAAGGACCTGTGCGAAGGACCTGTGCGAAGGACCTGTGCGAAGGACCTGTGCGAAGGGATGGGGGGATTCATCGCGTGAATGCTTGGGTGCTCAGACGGTACGCCTATACCCCTATAGACATTCCAATCTTCGACAAGAGAAAGTTGGCGAACGGAGAATCAAAGGGGCGAACGCGGGATTGAGGGAGGCGTATTTCTCCATGGTTCATTATCCAGACCCAAGGGAGGAGCGCTTCACCAACCTCATTCGCTGCCTTGGGCCTGGTGCGACGGCTTGGGGACAGGGTTGCGAAGTCCGGCTTCGTGTCCTTGGTGCTCTTCGTTGTTCCCTCCGGGAGGACGGGGAGGTCCGTTTCACGCCGAGCCGCCGAGTTTCACGAAGGAATGCTGTGATGACGGGTTTCCCACCCTCGACGGGCTCGGCGTCTCGGCGTAAGAAGTTGTTTCGGGTCGAAGACGGCAGGATTGGAATTCGGCGCTCACGCCCCCTTGGCGGCTTCGTGGCTTTGCGTCTTATCCGCTTCGTATTCCGGGGCGCTTTCGAGCGCTGGAGACGCGATCGGATGCTGGCGTTCGTGAGGGAAAGGGATCTGTCGCCCCTGCGACAGAAACCCTCCATTCCCATGACGCCCCTTCGCCCCATAGGCGCAGCCCAATCGGGATCGGGATCGGGATCGAGTGCGAGTTCGAGTTCGAACCGCATGCTCCGCTTCGTTTTCGATTCCGATGCCGATTCCGATCCCGATACCGACGCGTGCGGCAAGGGCAGCCGACCGGGCTGTTCGACATTGCTCACCATGTCTGGCCGGAATGTTGCCGGTGGGGAACCTGCTCGGGCACGGGAGTGACGTCGAGTTGGGCGCATCTTGACCCTGCCGCCGCAGGGCCGGCGAGGCGACGTCCTCGTCGCCCATTCCCAAAGCCCCCCCAACGGCGATGAGGACATCGCCTCCCCGAAACCATGCCCTTTGAGGGGCGATGTCCTGCGAGCGCTCAGCGCCTCTGCCTCTCTGCGCGAGAACACATTTTCTTCACGGGGGAATGGATTGGGGCCGCTATCGCGCAGAGGGGCTGAGGTTTCAGTTCTTCCGGAGCCGCAATCCGGAGACTCGTCCGTCAATTGCCATCAGCTCGATGGCTGACCTCATTGGCTCCACCAGACTCTGCATCCGATTTCCGCCTTCGATTGCCGTAGTGAATGAGGGAGTATATGAACACCCCCACCGCTAAACTCAGATAGAATATTGCCGTGTAGGGCGGCCATGACGTCCAGGTGTAGTAACCGAGGCAACCAACACTGAGTGCGCAGAGGAATCTCGGATCCATTGATCCAGGATCTGGCAACCTGGAACCCATCAGGTAGCCCAGCAAACAGGCATTAAAGACGGTCACAAGGGGAACAAAATGCCTCATACTCCTGAATCTTTAGGTTTATTGTGATTCCATGGGAATGTTTGGTGCTCATGGAACCTTCCGGGGTGATTGTCTTCCAGTGCTTACCCTGGAAGTCGTACTCGTGCGCCATGGTTCGCGCAACGGTTGATCCTGCGGCCGCCCCGCAGGCCCGGAGGGCCGGCAGAAAGTAGCCCAGCGCGTGAGCGCTGGGTTCTGTCCTACGATCGAACAAGCCCCGGGAGGGTCGACAGAAATCCCTCGATTCGCATGACTCCCCTTCGCCCAGCAGGCGCAGCCCGATCGGGATCGAGTACGAGTTCGAACCTCATGCTCCGCTTCGTTTTCGATTCCGATAGCGATACCGATCCCGATACCGACGCGTGCGGCGAGGGCAGCCGACCGGGTTCTTCGACATTCCTCCTCGTGTCGGCCCGGCATGTTGCCCATGCCACCCCCACACGCTTGGGAGCGACGTCGAGTCGGGCACATCTTGACCCTGCCGCCGCAGGGCCGGCGAAGCGACGTCCTCGTCGCCCATTCCCAACGCACCTCCAACGGCGATGAGGACATCGCCTCCCCGCAACCATTTCCTTTGGGGGGCGATGCCCTGCGAGCGCCCAGCGCCTCGGCCTCTCTGCGCGAGAACACTTCTTTCTCACAGGGGAATGAAGCGGGGCCGTTTTCGCGCGGAGGCGCGGGGGCGCTGAGGTTCCAGCGGCTTCCTCAAGGCGCGCGGGTGGCGTCGCGGAGTTGACGGATCTCCAGCGGGGTCAACGCCCGGTCAAAGACAGTGACTTCATCCAGGAGTCCCTTCATGCGATCGATGCCCGTGGGGCGGGCGCCCACGGTCGACAGGGGGAGATACACCGTCTCGGGACGGGTTCCGACGAGCACGCCATCCACGTAGAGTTGGGTGCCCGATGCGGATGCGACGAACACGACGTGGCTCCAGGTGTTCGCCGGGAGCACGTAATCGAACTTGTAGTCCGCGACCCCGAACTGCGTGAAACCCATCTGGCGGTTCGAATCAGCCTGCTCGAGCTTCAGGGCCGATTCCGCATCGGCGAGCAGGGCTGCCGACGGATCCGGGGCATTCTCGCGGTTCACCCAGAACGCGGCCGTCCACGGAATCGGGAGGGATGCGGGCGGCACGACCAGGCCCCGACCAAAGCCATCGAATCGGAAGGCGCGACCGCGGATGCCTCCATCAAACGAGGGTGTGGCCCCGGCGGGTGAGGCGTGGTTGGTTCCGTAGGCGTCGAGGTAATTGCCTTCGGCACGCCACCAGACGACGAGATTGCGCGGGAAAGGCAGGGTCTGCGCCCAGTCGAGGAGGAAAAAGCGCTGCGGGTCGCCATCGGTGGCGGCGGTCCGTT
>JBIKWS010000664.1:0-3035 GCA_044356195.1 Cyanophyceae cyanobacterium | reverse complement strand
GGCCTGCGACGCCACGTCCTGGATCTCGAATTCGCCGCGATGGAAGGCACCGGTGCGGAAGAGATCGCGTGTCCCACCGAACAGGATGGAATCGGGGACCACACCGGGCTTCGCATCGGATTGGGCCCCGAGGGTGAGGCACACGCGGGGAGCGGTTCCCGGACGGGCGCGCAGCCACAGGCGGGGTTCCCGTTGCAAGGCGCGCAGCCATTCAATGGGGACATCCATCACCTCGGAAATCCAGGCGGGCACGGCACCGGCGCGCAACGCCTCGTCCTTGGCGGCCGCTGGATTGCGCGCATAGGTGTCGGCAAATCCCATGGCCTGATCGAGGCGCTTTTCGAGGGAGCGTCCCTGATCCAGCCAGCCCAACCAGCGGAAGTAGGAGAACACCGCCCGGCTGATCCAGCGGGCGTCCTCGGGCTTCAGGAGGTCGATGTTCCGCAGCGTGGAGCGCAATTCACGGTCGGCAGGACAATCCACGCCAGACCGGGCAACGATCCGGGCCGCCCACGAAGCGGGCGTGCGTTTGGCCTCGCGGCGTTCCCGGGCCAAGGCGACGACCGCAGGATCTGCGGGGACGGGCTTGCGGCCGGGGCCCGCGGGACGGGCGGGACGATTCTCCGCACCGGGGGCGCCAGCCGCGGCTGTGGGGCGCGGACCGGAGCGGAACGGCGGACGTCCGGGAGCGGGTCGCGCCGGAGTGTACAAGCCCTGCGGCGGGGCTTCGGAAGCTTCGGGTCCGGGCGCAGCCGGGGCGGCCGCGGGCGGAGCAGGACGGGACGAACGACGGCCGGGTCGACCGGGACGATCACTTTCGGGTGCGGAACGGGCGGGACGGCGGCGATCCTGGATCGCTGCCCAGAAGGGCTGGTGACCAGCCGGCTTGGAAGAACTCATGGTTTGTTGGGCGTGGAAATCAGTTTGAGCCGCTGGGCATGCACGAGCGCGACCGCGCCCATGTAATTGTCCGGATCGGCGAGTTTGGCGGCTTCGCGGATGTGGTCATCACGATCCTTGAGGACGCCGGTGGCTTCGAAATAGAGCCCGAGATACAGGTGGGCGTAGAACTGCTGGTCGCGACGGGTGCTGTCGTCCTCGGCCTTGGCGGCGGCGTTGAGGACATCCAGCGCCGTGGCCTTCCCGGCGAACAGCTGCTGGATTTCCTTCATCGGCACCCGGCCATCGCGATTGACGGAGATCAGGAGGGTACGGGCGTTGGTGACGCCGGATTCACGCGCGGTGCAGAGGAAGTGCCAGGCGGCATTCTCGACGTCTTCCGGGTTCACCGATTGGTGCACCTCGAACTGCTTCCGGCCGTCCTTGAATCGACCGGCGTAATACAGCGCGATCCCGCGCTGCCAGTTCTGCGGCAGGAGCCGGGGGGCCATCTCCACGGCCTTGTCGAAGTCCGCCACGGAATCCTCGATGCGGCCCAACCGGAACCTCAGTTGCGCCCGTTCCTGGCGAAGCCAGGCGGAATCCGGTTCGGCTGCGATCGCCGCGGTAAGATCGGTTTCGGCCTCGGCGCGCTTTCCGGTCATGACGCGCATCTGGGCGCGCAGACCGAGCAACCGGGCATTGCCCGGTTCCTTCTGGATCGCCGCGTTGGCGGCCTCCATCGCCGCATCCGCTTTTCCGGATCGCCACAGTTCCACCACCGCATCGAGCGAATTTGTCGGGGCGGCAAGGACGCCAGCAGCCGACAGCGCCGCGGCGAGGGCCGCCAACAGCCATCGTTTCATGACCGTGACTCTAGCGCGCCTTCGGGCCAAACGTCCAAGGGTTCCCATCCGAGCAACTGCTTCGCTGGTTCCGGATCGAACACCCATTGCCGGACAGGCCGACTGGTCGCGAACACGACATGGAACCCCGGAGCCACCGGTGCGGTCACCGCCGCCCGGAAGAATCGCCCGGCATCGCCGGGACTCAGAAAGGTATCCTGCGCAATGGCCTCGGACTCGATCTGGGCCACCTGACCGGCGTCCCGCGGGCACCATCCAAGGCGCACGGCGATCACCTCGAATCCGAAGTCCCGAGCGTACGCATATCCCGCCGATTCGAGGAAAACCTTGGTGGCGGCGTACCACCGATGCGGGGAGATCGGGTCCGAGGTCCGCACGGGCCACGGCCCGGTGCGCGATTGACCGAGGTTCACCTGGATGCTGCTCGCGAGCACCCACCGACGGATGCCGGCTTCGCGGGCGGCTTCCAGGACGCGCTCCAGTCCAATGACATTGTTGGGCACGAGGCTGGTGTCGAAGTCCGCATCATCCGGAGTGGCCGCCAGGTGGATCAAGGCACTGGCCCCCTGGGCAGATCGCTGGAGGGCGTCGCGATCCAGAAGGGTGCCCACGGGGACGTCCTCAAAGCCGGGCGTGGGCCGAAGATCGTAGGGAACCACGCCCAACCCGGCGCGCTGGAAATCGGCCATCACGGCGCGCCCCAACCGGCCTGCCGAACCGGTGATCCAAACGGGTTTGTCATGCGGACTCCCCTGCCCTGGGTTTGTGCTCACGTGGCCACCCCGGGTGCGGTCAACGCCTGTCCATTCTCCGTTGGTCCCAGCCGCAACAGCCACGGTGCGACCCGCCGCGCCCATCGGGAAGGTGGTTCGAACGAACCCGCGTTGTCCGCCCAGCAACTGCGGAGCATGTCCGTGTCGATGATCCCCGGGTTCAACGCGGCAATGCACATCCCCGGCGGCACCTCCTGCGACAACGCCTGCGTGAGCCCTTCCACCCCCCATTTGCTGGCGCAATAGGGAGCTACGCCCGCATCGGTCGTCCTCCCCCAACCCGAGCTGAAATTCACCATGACGCCATTGCCCCGGCGGATCATGGATGGGAGGAAGTGACGGGTGACATTCGCGATGCCTTCCAGATTGGTCGCCATCACGCGGCGGAAGTCGTCCGCCGAAACCGACCACAGGGGGCCGACCGGATTCATCAGGCCGGCGTTGTTCAGGATGAGGTCCGGCGGATCGAACTCCGCCAGGATGTGACGCGCCCAGGACTGGACCTGGGGATCCTCGG
>JBIKWS010000663.1:0-3039 GCA_044356195.1 Cyanophyceae cyanobacterium | reverse complement strand
CGAGGTCGTCACCCCCTGCCGCCGTCCGAAGCTGTCCCGGGAAGTCGTCACCGAGCGCCCCGCCAACGGCCCACCCGACCACGACTCCGTCTCCGGTTCGCCGAGGTCATTGTAGGACTGGGAGAGGGTGGACACGGGAGAGGGTGATGGCAGGCTCAGAATCCATGTGGCATTGGTTCCCGGCAAGTACGTCTTGATCGTGTTGCGACGCCCCAGGCGGTCGTAGCCAAACCGCAGCGGAGCCGTCTGCATCTCGGGACTGCCCCCCACGCTGTACGTCACCACGTCGACTTCCCCGGCCGGTGTCGTCGTGTAACTCGTCGTCACATTCCGTTGCCAGACCCGCGTCACCGGCCGGCCGGCCAGCGAGTAGGTGTATTCCGTGTCGGTGAGGGCTTCGCCCGCGTAGGCCTTGGACCGCAGCCGACCCGACCGGCTGTGGTACACCCACGTCGTGGTGGCCGCGGAATTCGCCTCAATACCCTCTTGCCGATACGTCTTGAGCGTCGTCATCCGGCCCTGGGCGTCGTAACCGTACACCACCGGATACGTCCGGCTACCCGTGGTCGATTGCAGCAGTCCGTTGGGGTGATAGGTGTAGGTCACCTGCCCGCCATCGGGTTCAGTGCGGCCGGTCGGCCGACCGGAAGTGTCGTACGTCGTGGTCGTCACCGGGGCCGGCTGTCCGTTGCCGGGGGCCGGTCCCTGACTCACCCGCGTGGCGCCGCCAGCGGGAAGGTAGGTCATGATGTCGCTGGAAGTGCCCTGGCGCAGGTCGGCCACCGTCTGCACCTCACCGAGGGGACCATATCCGTAGGTCACCCGGGTAAGCAGGGTCGGCGTAGAGGTCCAACTCTCCTCCTGATCCAACCGACCATTCACCCATCGCCGCACCTGCCGGGTATTGTCCGGCGCGGTCACGGTGACCTCCCGCTGGCCACTGGCTGGAAACGTGGTCGTGCTGGTCGTGAGGCGGGCTTGACCGGGCGACGGAAAATCTTCCGTCCACGAGTACA
Source organism: Cyanophyceae cyanobacterium (assembly GCA_044356195.1). GTDB lineage: Bacteria > Verrucomicrobiota > Verrucomicrobiia > Limisphaerales > UBA9464 > UBA6176. The sequence goes on along the minus strand of JBIKWS010000663.1, from coordinate 2,023 downwards.
GGCCATCCAGCGAGGTATCCACCCGTCTCACGAGCAGCCCAGCATCCACGCCTTCCGTCTTCCAGATCCGGGTTTCGGTCCGGCGGACTGGAATCTGAACGGCGCTCACGGTCCGGCTAGAGTTCGCTGCGGTGAGGTAGGTGGTCAGGTTCTCGGTGATGCGATCCTGCGTGAAGCTGAGGTTGGCGGGATTGACGAGATCCACGGCGAACCGTGTCGGCTGACCCTCCCCGTTGTAGCGGGTCCACTGGGTCACCCCATCGGGATCCACCTCCCGATCCACCTGACCGGCGAGATTGTAGAAGGTGGTGTGCTCCGCCGTGGCTGCCGTGTTCCCCGCCCCTGACTCGACCGCCTGGGTGCGACGGAAGGTCCGTCCGACAGCATCCAGATACGCGGTCGCTACCTCAGGGGTGTCTGCGCCGGCTGAGTTCAGGGCCACGGTCCGGACGAACTCCCGCATCTGGCCACCCACCGCTTCCACGCCGTACTCCTTGCGGAAGGGTCGGGCGGCGGTGCCGGTGACCTTTCGCAGACGCCCATCCGGCCAATACTCCTCCACCGTCGTGCCCAAGGCAGGATCGGTGACCGTGACCAACCGATGTCCTGAGACCAAGGTATCGGCGGTCGTCGTCACCCCACCAAACTCATTCTTCCGGGTCAGGGTGCGCCCCGCATCGTCGTACGTGGCCTCCTCCAGGACCCGGGAAACGGTCTGGCCATTCACCTGCGCGCTCAAGGTCCGCACCAACATCCGCCCCGCGGCATCCAGGGTGTCGAGAGTCGTGATCCCCAACCGGGTGGATCCCTGCCAACGGCCCAGCGGGTCATAATGATGGCTGGTCACCACCCCGTCCTCGTCCGTCTCGCTCTCCAATCCGCAGCAGGCATAGGTCCGGGACTCGGTCCGACCGTTGAGGTGCGTGACCGTGTAGTTCCGTTTCAGGGGATCCGTGCCGTAGTTGTAGGTGTCCTGCACCAGGACCAGGGACTGGGCACCATCGATGCGTCGGACGGTCGATGACTGCAACTCGCCGAGAGTCCCAGTGACCTGGGTGGATTCGGTCCCACGCGTGAGCGTGAAGGTCAGACCGGAAGCGGTGCCTTCCCCGCGGCGGGTGACCGTAGTGCGGGTGGTTGCGGTCGCCGTCCGCTCGAACCCTTCCACCGTGGCGTCCGGATATCGACGCCACACAATCTCCCCTGCGTGTTCGGGATCGGTTCCCAGCGTATGCCGGGTTTCCAGGGTGATGAGGTTGTCGGACAGGGCCCAGTCATTGGCCACGGTCGCGGAAGGACTGACAACCCCACGTTCCTCGTGTTCGGCCAGGGTGGTCGCGGAGCCCGGCGCCCATCGATGGAAGGAACGGCGAAGCAGGGTCGTCACGCCTGAGATCCGAACCGACTCCGAGATCACGCGGGGTTGGGTCGGGAGATAGGACCCGTCGTCGATCACAGGATCACCCGGGATCTGGTACAGGTACTCCGTGATCCGACCATCCCCGGACGCCGCGGTGGCGTCATTCCACCTGGATCGGACCGAGGCCAAACGGCCGGCCGTGTCGTAGGTGCGGCGCTCCCAGGAACCATCGGAGTGGTCGAAGCCGAGATAGTAGAACGGGGTTGTCGATTGGTAGAGATGGGTGGTGGTGTTTGTCCGGCCGTTGAGACCGTGGACGACCTCCACCACACGAGGCACGCCGTCAATGGATTGGCGACCTGTTCGAACCCGAGTCAACACCACGCCCGCGGCCGTCTGTTCGCGTCGGTCGGTGTAGGTGATGGCACCGGAGGTGGAGGTGATTTCCAGGACCCGTCGATCCGGTCCGTCCTCCAGTTCCCATCGCGGGGAATTGGGAACGGAGGAGACGTAAGTGTAGGTCCAGACGCGGGTGGTCAAACCAGCGCCCGAGTGGGTGACGCGGATCCGGTTGTTCTGAGGCAAGGGATCGGGATTCGTATAGCTCCACCGACTGCGATAGACGTTCGCATTGGCTGGCACGTACCGACCATCCTCTTGAGG
>JBIKWS010000662.1:0-3040 GCA_044356195.1 Cyanophyceae cyanobacterium | reverse complement strand
GCCCAGCAGTTACTGAATCCTCTGCGCCCCTGCGCCTCTGCGCGAAAACTGCCCCGTTCCTTTTCCCTATAAAGAAAGGGTGTTCGCGCGCAGAGAGCCGACCCTTCGCCAAACGGGTGTTTTCCAGTAATGAACTGGCGGTCTGGAGCTCGACGACAGTCTTCAATGCATGCGCCGGGTGAGGGCACCCGGGCTGCAGCTTGAGGCAGGGGCGACGAGGACGTCGCCACCCCGGCCATGGATCTTGAACGGGGAGGCGATGTCCTCATCGCCATTTTTGATGGAATCCGCACCCGGGCAGAGGTGCGAAGGCTACGGAGTCTTCAACCCCTCCAGGGTTGTTTTCCTTTTCCACCTGAACCCGGGGTGCGCTTCGCGACCCCGGCTATCCGCTGAAATCCCTCCGGGATAGGGGGACAGGCCGAAGGACCTTCATCGGAAGGTCATCCCGATTCCGAGCCGCTTCCCCATTGGCAACATGGCGGGGCGACAGGATGACAAATGTCGAGGAACCCGGTCGGTTGTCCTTGCCGCACGCGTCGGTATCGGGATCGGTATCGCCATCGGAATCGAAAACGAAGTGGAGCCTGAGGTTTGAACGTTGGGGCGGTCTGGGTTGTTGATGGCAGGTTCGGCTCAGCTGGCCTACTGCGATTGCGGCGCTGACAAGGGGCTACCCGGCAGAAGAGTCCCGACCCGGCTCCAGCCACTGGCTTGACTGACATCACCTGTGATACCAACGTGGGTTCGTGGAAATCGTGCAGGACACCAATGTTTTTGTCGCAGCCTTGCGCAGTGCGGAGGGGGCCAGTGCCGAGGTGCTGGACCGGTGTCTTGCCAGGAAGGACATGGCGGCCCAACCTGTCGGATCCGGCGGATGACCACGTCCTGGAACTGGCGATAGCCGGCGGCGTGGAACACTTGGTCACGCACAACATTCACGACTTCGGACGGGGCGAACTCAAGTTCACCTCGCCGAGGGTAGTTACGCCAGCCCAACATCTGAAAGCCATACGATGAAGACGATTCCCTACCGGTGCGATGAATCACGGCACAAGGCCCTGCTGAGCGTGGCGCGGGAGTCAGGGACGAGTGTGCAGAAGTTGTTCGACAACTTCGTCACGCACGTCATCGCCGAACGTCTGGCGGAAGCTCGGTTCGTCGCCCGCCAACAGCGGGGAAACCCAGCCCGTGGCCGGAAGCTCCTCAAGGAGATCCGGCAACGCATCTCGCCGAAGCCATGAGGGGAGTTCTGACCCCGTTGCGCCCCCAGAAGGTGTCCGGGAGGGATCGGAGCCGATGGCCCCGGGTCGGGCGAAGCACGCACCCGGGGAAAGACGCGTCGTGATCGAATCCTTACTCCGGCAGAGGTGCGAAGGCTACGGAGGCTTCAACCCCTCCGGGGTTGTTTTCCTTTTCCACCTGAACCCGGGGTGCGCTTCGCGACCCCGCTTTCACCGGTAGCCCCTTCGGGGCAGTTGGCTTGAAACTTGAAACTCCCCCCCGCCGCGTGAGGTTACCCGGCCTGCACTTGGGCGGTGGCGGGGGGTGTGAACAACTCGCAGTTGACGTTGGGTGGTTTGTTGCTCAGATGAGCAATGCATGGGCGCGTTGACACAGGAGCAGGAGGCGGTGCTGGGATTGATCGTCCGGGAGACGTCGGCGGGGCGGCCGGGACCGACGCATCGGGAGATCGCGGCGCATTGCGGGTTTGCGAGTTCGTACGCGGCGGCGTGGCATGTGCGGAAGCTGGTGGCGATGGGGCGCCTGGCGATGACGCCGGGCAAGGCGCGTTCGGTGCGGCCGGTTCCGGCGGAGGGCAGCGGGGCGGGTGCGGGCGGACATGCCACGGTGAGCATCCCGATCTACGGAAGCATTCCGGCGGGTTTTCCGGCGGATCGCGAGCCGCAGGCGGAGGGCTGCATCACGGTGGACGTGGAGGAACTGCAACTGCGTCCCTCGGCGCGCACCTTCGCGCTGCGGGTGCAGGGGGAGTCGATGATCGGGGTGGGCATCCTGGATGGCGACCTGGTGCTGCTGGAACACGGTGGGGAACCGCGGCACGGCCAGGTGGTGGCAGCGCTGATCGACGGACAGAGCACGCTGAAGACGTTCCTGATGAAGGGGCGCCGCGCCTTCCTGCGCGCGGAGAATCCGAAGTATCCGGACCTCATCCCGGCGGAGGAACTGATGATCCAGGGGGTGTTCCGGGCCCTGATCCGAAAGGCGCGGTGAGGCTGTGTCGCGGATCATCGTGCATCTGGATGCCGACGCCTTCTATGCGTCGGTGGAGCAGGCGGCGGATTCGCGGTTGCGGGGCAAGCCCATGGCGGTGGGCGGCGAGAAGCGCGGCGTCATCGCGAGTGCCAGCTATGAGGCGCGGAAGTTCGGGGTGCGTTCGGCCATGCCGACGGCCCAAGCGCGGCGGTTGTGTCCGAAGCTGATCGTCCTGCCGGGCGACTACGAGCGGTACGAACTGTTCTCGCAGTGGATGTTTGCCTACTGCCACGACTTCACGCCCGAGGTGGAACAGACCTCGATCGACGAGGGGTATTATGAACTGTCGGCGGTTTCGAAGCCGGCGGTGGAAGTGGCGGAGACGGTGCGCCGGGCGATCGGCCAACGGTTGCGGATCACCGTCAGCGAGGGGATCGCCAGCAACAAACTGGTCAGCGCGATTGCGTCGAAGCTGAACAAGCCGGCGGGGTTCCAACAGATCCAGGCCGGGCGCGAGACGGAGTTCCTGCATCCCTTGCCGGCGAAATGGCTGCCCGGGGTCGGCCCCGTGCTGGAGGGACGCCTGCATGCAGCGGGCCTGAGCTGGATCCGGCAGGTGGCGTCCACGCCCACGGAGATGCTGCAATTGCTGGTGGGCGCGCAGGCCCCGGTGTTGCGCCAGTTTGCGATGGGCATCGACGAACGCCCGCTGCTGGCCGCTCGGGAACCCCAGAAGACCTTCAGCCAGCAGGAGACGTTCGCGTCGGACCTGACCGATGAAGGTTATGTGGAAGCCCTGTTGCGGCGCATGGCCGACCGGTTG
>JBIKWS010000661.1:0-3043 GCA_044356195.1 Cyanophyceae cyanobacterium | reverse complement strand
GGCGGCGACACGGTTCACACCGTCCCGGTTGAGGGTCCAGGAGTTGACGTCGACCATCGATTTGAGGTGAGCCAGCGTCTGCGGGAGGTGTGCTTCGAGCCAAGGCTTCAATCCGTCAGGCATGGGGCGCAGGGTGCCGCGCGCGAGGTGTGTGGGGAAGTTTCCAGTTCCGTCGACAAGGATTGAAGGCCGGGTGCCCTCACCCCGCGGGAAGAAGCGAAGTTGGAACAAGGCACTGCGCCTCGCTGTGGCCAACGTGGCCATCGGGTTGGTCAGGGGCGAGCAACTTGGGCGGAACGACGCGTTCGGAAGGCTGGATCCGCGCCAATCTGTCCCATTTCCGGGCTTTGAGGTGGGCTGGCAGGTTGGGTGCTTGGAGGGAAGTCGCTATGAGCAAGACTGGGTACCTGATCGACATGGACGGTGTGATCTACCGCGAGAACCACCTGATCGCCGGGGCGGTGGAATTCGTGGATGCGCTGCGGTCGATGGGCGTTCCGTTCCTCTTCCTGACGAACAATTCAGCCCCGACGCCCGAAGATCTGGCGGTGCGGTTGAACCACCTCGGGATCCTTGGGATCTCGCCGAAGCACTTCTACACCTCGGCCCTGAACACCGCAGACTTCCTGGTGGAGACGCATCCCGGTTGCACGGTGTTCCTGATCGGCGAAGGAGGGCTGCAGACCGCGCTGCACGAGCGGAAGATTGCCAATGACGCCATCCGCCCGAGTTACGTCGTGGTGGGTGAGGGGTCGGCATCGATGGAGCGGTTGGCGAAAGCCCACGAATGCCTCGAGCGCGGTGCGCGCCTGCTGGCTACGAATCCCGACAACTGGTGCCCGGTGGGCGCGGAGAAGACGCGGCCAGGTGCCGGTGCGACCGCGTCGTTCCTGGAAGCGAGCAGCGGGCGGCGGGCGTATTATCTTGGAAAGCCCAACGGCTATATGTTCCACCGCGCACGGCAGAAGTTGCAGGATCTGGCGATGGGTCCCCTTGGTCAGGTCGTGATGATCGGGGACACCATGGAAACCGACATCCGCGGTGCGGTGGAGGCGGGGTTGCACGGGTACCTTGTCCTGAGCGGTTCCACCCAGATGGAGAACATCTCGGACTACGTGTACCAACCGACCCGCGTGTTGCAGACGGTGGCGGATCTCACCGACGAGATCCGCACCGGGAAGGCGTCGGATCGGATGAACAGTCCGGTCTTCGCAGACGGAGGGATGGCGACGTCACGTTTTGGCCACCGGCATCAGACGGATGTTCTGGCGTTTCACAAGCCGCGGCCTCGGCCGGCCATGACCCGGTAGGGGCGATTGAAGTCAATCCTTGGGCGGGTCCTTGCGTGAGGGGCGGAGGACCTGGGTGGTGCTTTCGACGAGGTCTTCGCCGACGTCGCCGATCTGGCGTGCCTGCTTTCGCAAGGTGCGCACGGATTGACGTGCGAGGGCGATGAGGCCCACGGGTGTGAAGATCATCTGGGTCGCGGACTGGGCGATCAACACCGGATTGAAGGCGCGCATCGATCGCATGGTGCGCCACACGGTTTCGGGCGGATGGGCTTCCTCCTCGCGGACGAAGTCGAGGAGATGCACGACGAGAAGGCAGCCGAGCATCGAAAGGCCGAAGAGGATGTGGAAATCGCGGATCTCCTGTCCGAGCAGCGCGCCGAGGTGGTCGGGGAGAAGTCGGAGCAGGCCACCGCCGAGGATCGGTCCGAGGGCGGTGAGGGCGCTGGTGACGGCGAGGAACACGGCAACGTACGGAGCGCGGTTGGCCGGCGTGAGCTTGAGCATCAGGCTGAACTGGCAGAGTTGGAAACCGGCCGTGGTGCCTCCGATGAAGAAATAGGTGCCGATGAGGTGCCACCACCAGCGGTTGCCGGCGGTGGTCCAGCAGGCAAGTCCCACGATGGCCCAGGCCATGGAACAGACGTAGAGTACCGGCTTGACGCCGAAGCGGTCGCAGAGCTTTCCCCACGCAGGCAGCGTGAGCAGACCGCCGACGCCGGCGAGGGCGGTCAGCCACCCGATGTCACCGACAGGACGACCCACGGCCTGCAGGAGGAACATCGGCTGGAACGGTTGGCTCAGGTTGAGCAGCAGACCCCAGAGACCGATGAACGCGGCCAGCTTCATGAAATTGGCGTCGCGCAACGGGGCGAGGAGTTCGCCCCACGGAGGTGGTTCGGCCTGCGGGCGCATCACGGATTCCGGAAAGCGCATGCGCCAGAGGAACAGGAGGCCGAGGAGACGGGCGAGGCCGGCGGCGGCGAAGATCCACCCATATGTGACCAATGGCGTGGTTCCGCGTTCGGCGATCTGGCTGGCGATGCTCACCGTGAGCAGGGTCCAGAATCCGAAGGCGAGGTTTCGCCGGCTGAAGAACTTTGCGGAAACCCGCGGTGGAACGAGTTCGCCGATGGCGGCCGACCAGGACACGGCGCCCAGACTGTTGGCCAGGGTGGCCGTACCGAGGATCAGGGCAAACACCCAGTGACGGGCGGATTCCGGAAGGAACGGAAGGATCGAGACAAATCCCCACGGCAAGGCCGTGAAGATGAAGGTCAGGACCATGATCGGATGCAGGGCCATGTTGCGCCGCAGCCAGGTCGCGAGGGCGGGTTGGGCGACATTGCAGAGGTGGGGAAGGGCGGCCATCAGCCCGACGGCGGTGCTGCCCCATCCGAGCACGGAGACCGCAAAGGTGATCACGAACGGAAAGCTCGGGATCGTCAGGTTCAGCATCGGAACGCTGAAGCACGCCTCGATGGTCGAGGCCTTGAGCGAGAGCAGCAGTTCGCGGTGGCGGAGGGGCTTCATGCGTGGACCGCGAGGCGGTCCGAGCGGGAATTCACTGGAGCACGTCGAGTCCGAGGATCTCGCCGGGTTCGCAGTCCGCGACGACCTCGAAGGGACGGCAGCAGACCTCGCAGTCGGTCGTGAAACGTTGGGAGGGCAGGCTGGTGTCGATCACCAGTTCGAAGGCCTGACCGCAGAAGGGACACTGCACCGACTCGGCGACTTCCATGGGAGCGAAGGTG
>JBIKWS010000660.1:0-3044 GCA_044356195.1 Cyanophyceae cyanobacterium | reverse complement strand
TCGGCAGCCGCGAGCTGGAGGGACCAGGGGACACCGTTTGTGAGGATCTGCGTGGGAACGGTGGTGGGGACGGGCAGCCGGTTGGACTTGGGAACAACGACCGTGAAGGCGTTGGTGACGGAATCGATGGAATCGGAGACGACCCAGACGACCTGGTTGGTGGAACCGATGAGGGGTTCGGATGGCGTCCAGGAGACGAGGCCGGCTGGGGAGATGGCGAGATTGGCGGGCCCTGAGATGCGGGAGAAGGTGAGGGGCTGCTGTGGGAGATCGGGATCGGCAGCGGCGAGTTGGAGGGACCAGGGGACACCGTTGGTGAGGGTCTGGATGGGGACGGTGGTAGGGACGGGCGGTTGGTTGACCTCGGTGATCGCGAGGTTGAACTGGTTGGTGATGGACGTGAGTCCGTCGGACACGGCGATCACGAAGGTGCGCGTGGATGGACCGTCGGTCTCGGCGGTGGACCAGGAGAGGAGGTTGCCGACGAGGGAGGCCCCCGGTGGAGCCTGGAGCAGGGAGAAGGTCAGCGCCGGGGCCAGGGAGGCTTCATGCGTGGCGACGAGCGGCAGGGAGAAGGGAGTTCCCTCCGTGACGGAACGGTCGGCGATGGGCGGGAAGACCGGCAGGAAGGGCTGGTAGGTGACGGTGATTTCGTTGGTGATGTTGGCGACGACGGAGAGTTCGCGCGTGGCCGGGGTGCGGAAGCCGGTGAGGGGCTTGAACTCCAGGGTGACGGGCCCCGTGGGGAGGGTGAGGACGGTGTTGTCCGGAAGGAACGGGACGGCGTTGGTGAAGCTCCAGCCCGCACCGAGGGCCAGGGCCGAGGATGGCGAGAGACGGACGCGGATCTGTCCGAAGCGGAAGATGGTGCCGAAGTTGGGAGCCATCTTGATGGGGCCGAGGTCGAGGAAGTTCTCACCGGTCTTGGCGGAGGAGGCGGCCCGGTTGATGAGGGACGCGACCATGGAGTCGATGGAACGGACAATGGACTGGCCGTCGTAATTGCCGAGGTAGACGGCGGCCGGGAAGAAGATGGGATCCGGAGTTGAATTGGTAGGAGCGCGATCGAAGAGGACGCAGAGCGGACCGCCGCTGTTGCCGGCGTGACTGAAGAACGAGGAGGAGGCGAAGACCCGTGTGGTGCCCGGGACCTGGGTGAAGATGTAGTTGTCGGGGCGTGTGCTGTGGAGGCGGCCGTCGTTGATGCCGGTGACCGGGTAACCGACGAGTTCCTTCTCGCGCGTGGAGGCGAGCCAGACGTTGGGAAAGGCGTCGGAGAGGAGGTAACCGGACTGGCCGCCACGGGCGATGGGTTCGTCGAAGAAGATGGCGGCGACATCCCATTCCTGGGAGGCCGGCGTGGAGGAGCCGGGGACCCAGCCGGGTTGGAGGAATTCGGCGATGCGGGCACCGAGGTAGTTGGTGTTGTAGTAATAGCCCTTGGCGCGGATGGGGCGTGGTTCGTAGCCGGCGGTGCCGGTGTGGCGTTCGTGGAACCACTCGATGGAGGCCGGGTCGACGAGATTGGTGCTGGCGTCGAAGAGGACGTGGGCCGCGGTCAGGATGACCCGATCGCGGACGGCGACGCCGGAAGCCCAGCCGTTCGGGGTGCGGATCTGGCCGGACGAGGGGTAGGGACGCCTCTGTGTGAGTTGCTGGCCGCCGCGGATGGCATCGTAGCTGGAGAAGGAAGCGGGCGGGGTGGCACCCGCGGGTGGGTCGCCGGCGGGGCTGTATTCGATGCCGAGACTGGAATCGACGCCGGACTGGATGAGGACGCTGAGGTTGCCGGGGATGGCCCAGCCTGTGACGGGACGGAACTCAACGACTTGCGAGCCAGGGGCGAGGTTGGAGCGGACCTGTCCGGAGTTGAGCCAGATGGAATCGCCGATGAGGCGCCAGTTGGGGAATCCGTCGGCCTGGAGGGCTGGAAGCGGAGAGAGGTCGATGCGGAGGGTGCCCGGGATTTGAAGCGGGTCGGCGATATAGGTGTTGGTGGCGCGGGTGAGGGAATTGGTGAGGACCGAGGCATTGGTCGGAAGGGGACTGATGAAACCGGTCGCGGGACGGAACTCGGTGATGTAGGGGCCGGGGTCGAGGTTGGTGATGGTGTCGCCGCTGTTGCGCCAGCGGGCGTCCCAGGGCAGGCGCCACTGGCCACCGGCGATTGAGGGTTCGGTGAAGAGCTGTAGCTCACCGGGGAGTGAAGGGCGCGAGGCGGAGGGGGAGAAGCCGAAGAAGGAATTGTTTTCGAGGGCGGCATCGTCATCGATGAGGGTGACGACAATGGTCTGGATGAGGCCGAGGTCCGTGCCAGGGCTCGGATCCGAAAGTCGGATTTCGAAGGTCTTTGGTCCGTCGGGCATGAACTCGTTGATGAGTGGGATCTCGACGAACTTCTCGGTCTCGTTGGCCGCGAAGGAGAGGCTGGCAGCGATGTTGAGGTAGTCCTTGCGTGGTTCGGCACCGCTGCTGGCGGTCTCAAAAAAGACAGAGCCGGCGGCTGTGCCGCTCTTGAGGACCTTGAGGCGGAGGAGACCGTCGCGCTCGGGTTCGGAATGGGTGGCGGCTTCCCAGGAGTAGGAGGTGACGAAGGGTTGGAGGACGTTGAGCTCGACGCCCGCGGTGACGGCGGATGCGGACTGGTTGTCCACGGCGCGGGCGGAGAGGGTGTTGATGCCGGCTGGAGGATTGGTCCAGGTGAACGTGAAGGTGTTGGACGGCGAGGCGGCGGAGGAGGAGCCGAGCAGTGCCCCGTTGAGGAGGAAATCGACGCGCTGGATGGAGCCGTCGGGATCGGTGGCGCGAGCGAGGAGGACGATGTTGGTGGGAACGCGGAAGGAATCCGAGCCGACGGGAGAGAGCCAGGTGACGGAGGGCGGGATGTTGGGAGGCGGGTTGACGGTCAACTGGGCAACGCGGCTGGTAACGGAGGCTGCGGCATTGGAGGCAACGAGGAAGTAAGTGCCGGAATCAGTGATTGAGAGGGGGCTGAGGTTCAGCGAGGAAAGCGTGGCACCGGAAATGGGGACACCACCGAAGAA
>JBIKWS010000659.1:0-3045 GCA_044356195.1 Cyanophyceae cyanobacterium | reverse complement strand
GCCGTGTTGCCGAGCGCGCACAGCGTCATGGCCGCCCATGCATCGGCCTCGCAGGCCTCGTCGAAACCCTCGCCCCGGGCGAAACATCCCTCTTCACCACCACGCACGCGATCGTCCCGGAAATCGCTCCGCTGGAGACCGCGAAATCCGATGCCGCCCGCTGCCTGACCGAACTCGTGAGGCGGGCCGCCACGCACTGGCGTTGATGCTGCAACCCAATCCCTACCAAGGTCTGGACCGAAAGATTTCCTGCAAATTCTGCAAACTTGCTCCCAGCGATCGCAGAGGAATCAATGTGCGGCACAGTATCTCGGCTGTTCCGCTCAATAACTCTCAGGTTCAGCCGAAAAGGAGAACAACAGTCACACACAGCAATTCAGCGACGCCCTGACCGGCGTTGCGGGCCAAGGGGAAAAAGGGGGCCTGGAAGTCGCACCAATCGGTGCCCGTACCATGAACCCCATCCCCTCAACAATTGCTGCCGCCCGGAATGATTCCCATTCCGCGGCTTCCGTCACCGCCCTCCGCGGCGGTTCCACCACCGCCTCCTCTTCCACCCCCAACGGGAGGCCCTCATGAAAACCGAATCCTTTGGTCCCGTCCTCCGGGTCTCGGGACTCGCTGAACTCTCCGCCCCCTCTTCCCCAGCGGTCCAGTTCACCATCCATTCCGCCCTCCGCGACGAACATCAAAGCGTCGAAATCGACTCCAGCACGCTGCGGTTCGTCGATTGCGCCGGGCTCCGGGCCCTCGTCAGCCTCCATCGATCCCTCCAATCCAGGAACGGATCCATCCGGCTCGTCCAGCCCACCGACACCTTCCTGCGCCTCCTGAAGTACACCCAGTTGCACCACCAGTTCGAAATCGTCAGCAACTGAGGGATTCTGGGAACGGGTGTCTGGGGGCGCATCTTGACACTGCTCCCGTAACGAACGGGGTGGCGACGTCCTCGTCGCCGTTCCAAAGCCATTCCCAAGGCGATGAGGACATCGCCGCCCCGAATCCTTTCCAAAACGGTGTCTGGCAACTGGCCTCTGGGAACTGGCAACTCCCGACCCGGCTGTGGTTTCATCCTCGCCCTTGATGCAAAAGACCGCATTGCTGTTTGCCGGGCAGGGTGCCCAGGCCGTCGGAATGGGCCGCGACCTCGCTGAAACGTTTCCCGCGGCCCGCGCCCTCTTCGATCAGGCCAACGCCGCCCTCGGATACGATCTGGCCTCGATCTGCTTCCACGGGCCCGAACCGGAATTGACCCGGACCGAGAACGCCCAACCGGGCATCTTCCTGGTCTCGTGGGTCGCCCTGACCCTCCTGCGCGAACAGGTTCCCGATCTCACCTTCCAGGCGACCGCGGGCCTTTCCCTCGGCGAATTCACCGCCCTCGCCGCGGCCGGCAGCCTCTCCTTCGACGACGGTCTCCGCATCGTCCGCCTCCGCGGCCGGTTCATGCAGGAAGCCTGCGAGGCCACCCGCGGCGGCATGGCCGCCATCATCGGCCTCGACGAAGCCCCCACCCGGGAGGTGTGCGCCGAGGCCGGCGTTACCCTCGCCAACCTCAATTGCCCCGGCCAGATCGTGATCTCCGGCGACACCGACCGCATCCCCCAGGCCATCGAACTCGCCAAGGCCAAGGGCGCACGCAAGGCCATCCCCCTGCCCGTCGCGGGCGCCTATCACTCCCCGCTCATGGCGTCCGCGCAGCCCAAGCTCGCCGCCGAACTCGCCCGGATCCACCTCGCTCCGCCCACCGTTCCCGTCATCAGCAACGTCAGCGCCGCCGCTCACGGCAGCCCCGACGCCATCGCCCAACTCCTCGTCGAACAGGTCACCGGATCCGTCCGCTGGGAGGAATCCATCCGGGCGCTCCTCGCCCAGGGCTTCACCCGCTTCATCGAACTCGGCCCTGGCACAGCCCTCACCGGATTCCTCCGCCGGATCGACAAGTCCGCCCAATCGCTCAACGTGGCCGACGTCCCCTCGCTCGCCGCCACCGTGGCGGCATTGAAGGGTTGAGCCGCAAACTCACCCGCGGGGCGCGTCGAGCGCAACGAACAGGAAGTTGTTGCAGTAACCCGGCCGGTCCCAGAACCGGTCGCCATCGGACGCCTGGTGCACCTCCGGCCGGAACTCAGCGATCGGCCGGAGTCCGTCCGGACCAAAGAACTCGCCCCGGTACCCGTACGATTCCAGTTCACGGAACACATCCGCCACCCGATGGGTGGCGAGATGCCGCTGTTCGCATTCGAACAACAGCACCGGACGCGCCCGTCGCAGCATCACCGCGCCCCCGCGGAAAACGGCCAACTCGTGGCCTTCGACGTCGCACTTGATGAAGCGGGGCGCCTTCGAACCCTCCGGAAATTCCCGGTCCAACGACGTGACCGGGATCGGCACCTCACGTCCACCCGTGCCTGCTGCCCGTTCAAACGAAGCCCCGGGCGACACCGCCCCGCTGCCCTCCGGAAAAACCAGCGTCAACCTACCGGGCCGCTCCGAAACGCCCTCGTTGCGCACCTCCACATGTCGCCATCGGAAGGTAGCGACCACCTCCCGGAGATACCCCGCGAGGAAGGGCTGCGGTTCGAAGGCCAGCACCCGACCCGAAGCCCCCACCGACCGCTGCAGCCAGAACAGGTAACTCCCCTTGTGCGCTCCCAGATCGAGGACCACGTCCCCCGTCCGCACCCAACGCCGCAACGCGGCAATTTCCTCCCGCTCATCGCGGCGGCGCGCCTTCCACACGCGGTGGAGGTATCGGATGGCAGCAAATGGTCCCAAGGCGCGCAGGCTAGGTCCCGCCCAATCACCGCTGCAAGTTCCCATTGGTAGCAGTCGACGTCAGGAGGCGATTGGGAACTCCTTCCTCAGCCTCGTGACCTCGTTCGCTACGTCCGGCAGACTTCAAACCTCAAACTGCCACCCAAGCCCGGGAAATCACCTTGTGATGCCCAGCAGCCGCCAGCGATAGTCCGCGAGACGCAATTCCGCACTGGATGCACCCATCTCCTTCAGATTCTCCCGCCGCCGCGCAGGGCCCCTGGCGTC
>JBIKWS010000658.1:0-3052 GCA_044356195.1 Cyanophyceae cyanobacterium | reverse complement strand
GCACGCGTGGGCCGTCGTCCCAGCGCGACCACATACAGCTCACCCACCGCTTCCGACAATTCCCGCTTCGGGCGTGCGATCAGCCGGATCCGGCCGTCCGTATCCGCCAGCTTCCGCACGGTCTCCGCGCCATTCTGCAGGTGCAGCAACTGTGGCAGCGTGACCTCACCCTTCCGTTCGCAGGCACACGCCGTGACGCGTTCGCTGCGTCCGAACAGCGACAGGAAGTAACTCCCGGTCTGCGGCTCCGCCAACTGGATGGCCCGCACACCCACGGGGTGACCATCGAACCGTTCCGCCACGCCCGTCACCACGGCCACCGCGTCCGCGAGCACCTCCGCCGGCAAACGCCGCGCCTGGTAATGGGAGAAGAACTTCCGGTCGGATTCATTGCCCTTCATCGATGCCGAGCTCAGCTGGTATGTCCGCGAATTCAGGATCAGCCGCATGACATGCCGGAGGTCGTGACCGGAATTCCGGAACTCCCGGGCGAGGAAGGCCATCAGCTCCGGATTCGACGGCGGATTGCTCGCCCGCAGGTCGTCCACCGGTTCCACCATGCCGACGCCCAGAAAATGCTTCCACAACCGGTTCACCATCGACTCCGCAAACAGCGGGTTGTTCGTCGAGGTCACCCAGTCCGCCAGCACACGCCGCGGATCCTGACCCGGCTTCCAGTGCAACGCCTGACGATCCAGCGCCCGTGCCTCGACCGATTGACGCGTCCGGGGTTGCTCGGTCGCGGGAGCCTTCGCTTCCAATTCCGCCAATTCCTTCTCGCGCCGCGCCACTTCCCGACGCAATTCCTCCAACTCCTTCTTCACGGACGCCGCGTCTGCTGCGGCCGCGACCCGCCCCTCCGCTGCCGTCACCTTCGCCTTCGCGGCTTCCAGCTTCTGGCGACGCTCGACCTGCTCCTTGCTCGTCGGCACCAGCACGGTCGCGCCCTTCTCGGGTTCCTTGCGGTCCAGATGCATCCGGCTGAAGAACGCCGAGAACTGGTGGAAGTCGTCCTGGGTGTATTTCTCCAACGGATGGTTGTGGCAGCGCGCACACCCGATCCGCGTGCCCAGGAAGGCCTGCGCCACCGAGTCCGTCACCTCCGATTCCGGAGCCCGCTTTTCCCCGACCAGCGTCACGTAATAGCCCACCGCCGGATTCGAGAAGCTGTCGCCCTCCGCCGTCAGGATCTCGCGCGCCAAAACATCCCATCCCACACCCGCCGCCAACCGGCCGTGCAACCACCCGTGGAACGCCCGCACGCCTTTCGTCCCGCGGACGTCATGATCGCGCTCCCGGCGGTTCTGCAACAGGTCGGCCAACTGGAGCGTCCAGTAGTCCGCGTACTCACGTCGGCCCAGGATCGCGTCCACCAGTCGCGCCCGCTTGTCCGGCGTCCGATCCTCCAGAAAGGCCTCCACCTCCACCGGCGTGGGCAGGGTTCCGATCGTGTCGAGCATGGCCCGACGCAGGAAGGTGGCATCATCGCACCGCGGCGAGGCCGGGATTCCCAACGCCGCCAATTTCGCAAAGACCGCCGTATCGATCGGGTTCTGCACCTTGCCGAACCGCCAGGGTTCGACCTCGGTTTCCTGCGGGACCGTCACGCGGACGACCCCAACCACGCCCATGAAGTGACCCCGGATGGAAGTTTCCCCCGGGCGCAGGACAGAAACCGTTCCGTCCACGCCGACCGTCGCCACGGTTTCGTCGTTCGAGAAGAACTGGGCCAACCAGGTGACGTCCTCGGTCTGCCCATCCGGCCAATGGACCCGCGCCTGCAACGGCTGCCGTGCGCCCACCGCGTACGTCTTGTCCCCCGGCAGCAATTCCAGCTTCACCGGATCCGGCTCGTCGGCGTTCGGAAGGGGACCGGGCGCCCGAGCCGCCACCCATTCCACCAACGTCCGATGATACCGGGACCCTTCCTCGAACCGAACCAGTCCCTCGTGCGGCACCTTGCCGAGTGGCTTGGTGATGAGCAGCGAACTCTCCGGCTGTGCCGGCTGAATCCGTCGGCCACCCAGTTCCTCCGTGATCCAGTGATGATCGAGCTCCGGGGCATAACCACGGAGACTCAACCGGAATCCATTCTGCCCCGCCTGCTTCCCATGACACGCGCCCTGGTTGCATCCGAGGCGCGTGAGGATCGGCTCCACCTCCCGACGGAAACTCGGCACCCGGGCCGCGCCGGACCTCATTGCCGCTCCATTTGTCCCCTCACCTCCCCCAGCCGCCAAGGCGCACACGCCCAACGCCATTGCGCAGGCCAACCGGGCCAACCATGAGAGGGGGGGAAGCATTCTGCAAAACCGTGTCCTCCTCTGACCGGGCACGCGAGGGGAAAGTCACGCCCCTGACGGGGGAAGTTTGAAGGTTACAGATTCAAGTTTGAAGCCCCCGCAGAACGGGGAGGCGACGTCCTCGTCGCCCCTCCAAAGCCGCTCCCCACGGCGATGAAGACATCGCCTCCCCGTTCCAAGGGCGGGGTGGCGACGTCCACGTCGCCCTTCCCGAGCCTTTCCAAAGGCAATGAGGACCATCACAGCCCGAAAACCACTTCCAGGCGGAGCAGTGTCAATCTGCACCCCATTCCACGACGCTGAAGGCCGGGTGCCCTCACCCGGCGAGCCCCCACCTGAACGAAGCAGTACCGAGACAGGCCAGCTCGGGATCGGGATCAAGCCCCCATGCTCGTCTTCACCTTCGATTCCGATGCCGATACCGATCCCGATACCGACGCGTGCGGCAAGAGCAACCGCCCGGGTTCCTCGTCAGTCCAAGTCGGGTCGGGCAGATGATGCGGAAGGCGTCTTGCTCGGTATCGGGACCGCAATCGGGATCGGCATCGGGATCGAGAACTCAATGAGAAGAACCGGGGGCAAGCCCGAGACACCCAGCCAGCCTCGCGCCCTCCAAGCCGTGGCCCCAGGCCCGGAGGGCCGACAGATGATAGCCCAGCGCGTGAGCGCTGGGTTCCGTCCCCCATGAACACCCAGCCCCAGCGGGGCGACAGAACCCCTTCCCCCACACGAACACGAGCATCCGATCG
>JBIKWS010000657.1:0-3056 GCA_044356195.1 Cyanophyceae cyanobacterium | reverse complement strand
ATCAAAACCCCAAGCCCTTCACGTACCCGGAGTCTTCGCCCGTGCGGTGGTGCCTTCGCATTCGAGGCGGTTGATGTCGGTCTGAACGTCGTTGAAGTCGATCCCGGCCTCTTCCTCAAAGGAAACCCCGCGATGGGAGACGCCCAGAGTGTCTGCGGTTCCTGCACACCCGCATGTGCCAACGGACAGAGAGCCGCGGCACCAGGCCCGGAGGGCCGCCAGACAGCAGCCCAGTGCGTCAGGGCTGGGTTCCGTCCCCCCATGAAAACCCAGCCCCGGATGGGGCGACAGATTCCTTCCCCCTACGAACGCCAGTATCTGATCGCGTCTCCAGAACCCGGCAACGCCCCGGAACACGAAGCGTTAAGCCGCAAAGCCTCGAAGCCGCCAAGGTGTCCGTCATCGCCATTCTGGAATCCCTCTGTTTCCACCGGTTTGAAATCCGCCCGGTCTGCTTCGCGTCTCCTGACTAACTCACCCGGTTACTCTCCGGGTCGACCGGGTTTTGGGACCCTTCTTTGCTACCAATGAACTGAGGACACGTTCGTTGATGATGACCCACGGATCTGAAGGCCGGGTGCCCTCACCCGGCGCATGCATTGAGGACCGCCAGTTCATTGCTGCAAAACACCCTTTCCGCAGAGGGTCGGTTCTTCGCGTGAGACCCTTTGCCCGCATCCCCCCACCGACCGCACCCGCACTTCATGGACCACGGTGCCGTCGAGTTTGCGCACGGTCAGGGTCAACGCGTTGATGTTGGCGGGTCCTTCTCCGATTCAGGACGATCAAGCCGGTCTCTGGAGAAGAGCCAGCCAGCGCAAGGAAGTCCTGCCGGTTGCAGGTGATCAGAATCAACCTTTCCCGACAGGCGTAGTCCCAGACGTCGACGTCGTCTCTTTGCAGTAGAGATCTCGCGCAGAGGGGTAAGTACGCAGAGAGCGAAAGGACTCTCCGGGCGGGGTCATCGGCCGCCCCGTCCGGCCAAAGTTTGGTTGATTATCATCCAATGTTTGGTTGATTAACCACCATGATTCGCCGCCACCTCACCGGGCAACTCCTCCAGGCGTTGGAGGACACACCCGCCGTCCTGATCAATGGCGCGCGGCAGACCGGCAAGAGCACTCTTGTCCGATTGCCTGAACTCGAAGAGCAAGGTCGCCAATACCTGACCTTTGACGATCCCGGCGTTCTGGAGGCGGCGAAGCGGGACCCAAATGGATTCATTGCCGGCTTGAGCGCGCCAGTGACGCTGGATGAAGTCCAGCACGTCCCGGAGCTCTTCACGGCCATCAAGATGGCGATTGACCGCAAGCGTGAGCCGGGGCGTTTTCTGCTCACCGGCTCGGCGAATGTGTTGCTGCTGCCGAAGTTGTCCGAGTCGTTGGCTGGTCGCATGGAGTTGTTGACCCTCTGGCCGTTCTCGCAGGGCGAAGTCCATGGCGTCAAAGAAGGCTTCGTGGATGCACTGTTTTCCAGCCAACCAGTCTGGACATCCGGAGAAAACCAGCGCCTGCAGCGTGATGACCTGTTTGAAACGGTGCTGACAGGGGGGTATCCGCTGGCGATTGGCCGCAAGACCGCGCCTCGTCGCAAGGCGTGGTTTCAGTCGTACCTGACGACCATCCTTCAGCGCGACATTCGCGACCTGACCCATGTCGCCGACGTGACGGCCGTGCCGCGCCTGCTGTCGGTGGTGGCCACTCGCGCCGGCAACCTTCTGAATTTCGCGGATCTGTCGCGCTCACTGGCGCTCCCCCAAACCACGCTGAAGCGATACTTCGCCCTGCTCGAAGCAACGTTCCTGGTCCAGCTGCTGCGACCGTGGTCGAGCAACCTCGGCCAGCGGATCATCCAGACGCCCAAGGTGTATCTGCAGGACACCGGGCTGCTGGCACATCTCTTGGGACTGACCCTGGAGAGATTGAAAGTGGATGGCGCTCTGGCCGGTGGCGTCCTGGAAAACTTCGTGCTGATGGAATTGCGCAAGCAATCGGCCTGGAGCGAAACCCAGCCGGAGTTCTATTTCTGGCGCACCGCATCGGGACAGGAAGTGGACATTGTCCTGGAAGACAGCTCGGGGCGATTGGTCGGCATCGAGGTCAAGGCGGGCGCGACGTTGGGCGGCTCGGACGTCCGGGGATTGCAGGCGATGGCGAATGCGGCGGGCCAGCGCTGGGTTCGCGGCGTGGTGCTTTACACCGGCAGTGAGGTCATTCCCTTCGCGGCGAACCTGCACGGACTGCCGATTTCGCACCTGTGGTCACCCCGTCCTCGGTAGGCAGGGAGCAATGGGAGGGGACCAACGGGGTCAATCCAGCACTCCATATAACATCCCCCGCCTTTCCCCACCCACCCGGCCGCTGTTCCCGTTCAACAACCATCTACCACGTCCCTCATCCCCCCACCGGTCGGACCCGCACTTCATGGACCACGCTGCCGTCGAGTTTGCGCAGCGTCAGGGTCAACGCGCTGGCGTCGGCGTTTCCTTCCAGCCAGGTCGCTGACGCAGGCTGCGGGCCGCCTCCCACTAACTGGCCATAGGGATGGCTCCGATCCGCCGGGATCCATCCCGTGCGATGCGTGTGCTTAGCCTGCCACGCTCACCGATCCCGCCGCACCCACCGCCAGGGCCTGCACGAATCCACGTCGATCCATGGCCGCGGACCCTACGCCGAAGGGCTCCAAAGGACAGCCATCAGGCTGGGGAGGAAGCGGATGACGGGGGAAGTGCGGGCGCGGGGCAAAGAATACAACAGTTCTGTCTTGCAACGGATTTGATGCAATCCAAATTGAGCCAACGAATCTGTTTTAAAACAAACTCGTTTTAAACCGTGAAGCCGCTGCCTGATTTCTACACCGGAGCGCCGCTGGAACCCGAGGACCTGTGGTTTCGGGACCCTTTCATCGAACGGCTCTGGGAGATCCTCGCCACCCAGCATCTGGTGCTCTCGGCCCCGCGCCGCATGGGCAAGACCAGCGTCCTGGATGCCCTCGCTGCTCGTCCCCACGATGGCTTCGAACCGATCCCGGTCTTCGTCCAGGACATCAACCACCCG
>JBIKWS010000656.1:0-3067 GCA_044356195.1 Cyanophyceae cyanobacterium | reverse complement strand
CAGGCCAAAATCCCGCATCAACCGTTGCTTCCGGGCGAGGGGGAGTTCGGGGACGGTGGCCCGGATCGCAGAGATCCATTCCTCGGTCGGGGTGAACGGGAGGAGGTCGGGATCGGGGAAGTACCGGTAATCATGGGCGTCCTCCTTGGACCGCATGGGTGCGGTGATCCCGGCGAGGTCGTCCCAGCGGCGGGTCTCCTGGCGGAGTTTCTCGCCCTTCGAGACGGCTTCGATCTGGCGTGGGATCTCGAAATCCAGGGCGCGGCGGACGCCGGAGAACGAGTTCATGTTCTTGATCTCGATCTTCGCGCCCAGGGTGGTGGTGCCCTTGGGGCGGACGGACACGTTGACGTCGCAACGCACCATGCCTTTTTCCATGTCGCAGTCGCTGATGCCGGCCTTCGCCAGCAGTTCGGTCAAGGCGTTGAGGTAGGCGTGCGCCTGGTCCGCGGAGGTGAGGTCGGGCTCGGAAACGATCTCCAGGAGCGGAACCCCGGCGCGATTGAAGTCGACGCCGCTGTGGCGTTCGAAATGGGTGTTCTTGCCGACATCTTCCTCAAGGTGGGCGCGGGTGATGCGGACACGGTTGATGGTCCCTTCGAACTCGAATTCGAGGAAGCCTTCCCGGGTGGAGGGGCGGTCATACTGGGTGACCTGATAGTTCTTGGCCGAATCCGGGTAGAAGTAGTTCTTCCGGTCGAACTTCGCGTACCGCGGGATCTCGCAGTTGAGGAGGAACCCGGTGAGGACCGTCAGGCGCAGGGCCTCGGCGTTGGCCACCGGCAGCACCCCGGGCATGCCGAGGCAGACCGGACACACGTTGGTGTTCGGCGGAGCACCGAAGGCGTTGGCGCAACTGCACCACATCTTCGACTTCGTCTTCAGCTGGACGTGCGTTTCAAGACCGATGACCGCTTCGTATTCCATGGCCGGGGGTGGATATGCCACGTCGCCGGCCGGACGGCGAGCGGGGACTTGGGGTTGGCGGTGGTGGGGCAGTGGGGGCAGTGGACGGATAGGACTGATCGGACGGATCAGACTGATCCGTCCCATTCGTCCCATTCGTCCCATTCGTCCCATTCGTCCCATTCGTCCCATGGCTTCTGTTTCGCGCCTCGGGTAGGCTGCGTGGTGCCAGATGTCATCGACCGCCTCCAGAGCCACCTGTCCGGATTGCGGCGTGCTGCTTGCGGTCGGGGTGCGCGCGGAGTTCTGCCCGGTGTGCCTCCTCCGGGACGCGGCTGGGGGCGGTGAGGTGGGGACGCGGGGACGCAAGGCGCCGGTGCCGGTGATCGGAGACTACGAGTTGATCGAGGAGGTGGCGCGCGGGGGCATGGGGGTCGTGTTCCGGGCACGCCAACGGAGCCTGGGGCGCACGGTGGCGGTCAAATTGCTTCTGGGGGGCGGATTTGCCGGAGAAAGTGCGCGCAGCCGGTTCCGGACGGAGGCATCGGCCGCGGCCCGACTCCAGCATCCGAACATCGTCGCCATCCATGACATCGGGGAACACGACGGCCAGTTGTACTTCTCGATGGACCTGATCGAAGGGGGAACCCTGGCCGACCGGGTCCGCAATGGTCCGCTGACGGCACGGGAAGTGGCACGGATCGGAGGTTTGATCGCCGGTGCCGTGCACCACGCCCACGGACAGGGCGTTCTTCATCGCGATCTCAAGCCTTCCAACGTCCTCCTGGATCGGGATGGCGAACCGCATGTCACGGATTTCGGGTTGGCCAAGCATCTGGAATCCACCGTGACACTGACGGATACCGGGGACGTGCTCGGTTCTCCGGCGTATGCGTCCCCGGAGCAGGTGCGGGGTGAAACCCGGGCGATCAGCTTCGCATCGGATGTCTATTCGATGGGGGCGTTGCTGTACCACCTGATGACGGGGCGCCCGCCCTTCCAGGGGGACAGTGTGGAGGCGGTACTGCGCCAGGTCGCCGATGCCGAACCGGTGTCGCTGCGCCGGTTGAATCCGTCCGTGCCGGTGGATCTAGAGACCGTTTGCCTGAAGTGCCTCGAGAAGGATCCACAACGGCGTTACGGCACCGCTGGGGAAGTCCGGGAGGAACTGGACCGGATCCTCGCCGGTGAACCGGTGCACGCCCGTCCCGTGGGTCGGTTGGGCCGGACCCTGCGCTGGGCCCGCCGGCATCCCGGGGTGGCGGTATTGGTCCTGGCGTTGGTGATGTCCGTCGCCGGGTTGGTGGTCGGGGGAGTGGTGGCCGCGGTGCGGATCTATCGGGCGGAACAGCAGGCCATGGCGAACCTGAAGGAGTCCCTGCTCGTACAGGCGCGGGCACTCCGGTTGGCCGGCGGACCCGGCCAGCAGACCGCAAGCGTGGCCGCGGTGGAGCAGGCGCTGGCGCTTGGGCTTGAGGGGGCGGTGCGGGATCGGGCTTCGGCCGAGGTGGTGGCAGCTCTTGCCCAGACGGATTTCCGATTCGAGCGGGTTTCCGGGATCGCAGCCACCGGACCCGCACGGATCCGTCCCGTGTCTTCCCGCGGCGCGTGGCGTGTTCTGGCTGCCGATGGATCCATCGAGGACGTGGATGAAAGCCGGAGCCGGGTCGTCGGACACTGGAGGGCACCATGGTCGGCTGCGACGCGGTTTGGAATGGGGTCGAATTCCGGCGACCGACAGGTGTTGCTCGGCGAAGGGGGCATGGCCGTGGTGGCGTTGGATCCCGGGGATGTGTCCCGGCTTCTCTGGCAGCGCCCCACGATTCCCGCAGCGTACGGACTCTCCCCGGATGGCCGGTGGCTGGTGACCGGGGAGGGAACCCAGGAACTGGTCTGGCGGGATCTGGATTCGGGCGCGGAGATCCGGACGGATCTCGGTCCTGGCGGCTGGCGATGCCTCGCCTTCTCCCCGGATGGCCGCCAGCTGGCGGCGTCCCGGCTTGGAACCAACGAGGTGGTCATCGTTCGCACCGAGACCCGCGAGGTGGATGTCCGGCTCCCGCAACCTGGACCGATCCTTCTGCTGGCCTGGTCGCCCGACAGCCAGCGGTGGGTCGGGGCAACCCAGGATGGACGGATCTTCTACCAGGATGTGGTCGGC
>JBIKWS010000058.1:0-10846 GCA_044356195.1 Cyanophyceae cyanobacterium | reverse complement strand
AGCACGCTGTGATCTTCGCGGCGGGCATGGCCACGATGGGGTTCCGCCCTGTGGTTGCGATCTACAGCACGTTCCTGCAACGGGCCTACGATTGCATCCATCACGACGTCTGCCTGCAGGACCTGCCGGTGATCTTCTGCATGGACCGGGCAGGTTTGTCGGCCAATGACGGCCCTACGCATCACGGCCTCTTTGACATCGCCTACCTGCGCTGCCTTCCGAACGTGATCGGCATGGCGCCGAAGGACGAGGATGAGCTCCAGGACATGATGTTCACGGCGACGCTCCAGAAGCATCCGTGCTGCATCCGGTATCCCCGCGGCAATGCCGAGGGAGTTCCGATCAAGGAGGTTCCTGGTGTCGTGGAGATCGGCAAGGCGGAGGTCATCCGGCCCTATCGGAACAATGGTGGGCGCAAGGTCGCGTTGTTTGGTCTGGGCAACATGCTCCGCGTGGCGAAGGAAGCCGCGGTGGAGTTGGAGAAGGACGGGTGCGACGTTGCGATCATCAATCCCCGTTTCTTCAAGCCGCTGGACGCCGCAACCCACCAGTTCTTCGCGGAGGCAGCCGAGGTGGTTGGCACCCTGGAAGACCATGTGGCGATGGGCGGTTACGGCAGTGCCGTCCTCGAGTTGCTGTCCGACCATGGGGTCGCAGTGCCGGTGGTGCGTCTGGCTTGGCCCGATGTCTTCGTCGAGCACGCCTCCACGGTGGAATACTTGCGGGAGCGCCATGGCCTGACCGCCGCGAATCTGGTGCGGCAGATCCGTGAGAAGCTGGCCGGAGCAGCCCAAGCCGGGCAATTGACCGGCGGGCTTCGTACCGCCTGAGATCGACTGGCTGATTCTTCACCGGGGTGTCGGCTACGGCCGACACCCCTTTTTCGTCCCAGGACTCACGGTGCGACGCGGGGTGGGACATGACACAGGGAATATGCGCCATCTTGGCGCAGTCTTGGCGTTTCCCGTGAAGGGAATCCAGCCGTGGAAGTTGGGGTGTCCGGAATTCCGGGATTGGTCCGTGAATTTCGAAGCGCAGGTCGCAGTCCTGTGCAACCTGTGTGGAAAACACGTGTTTGAATTGTAGTGCGTAGGGCGTGAACAGGGCCGTGGTTGCCTTGTCAGAAGTTCACGCGGATGCCTGGTAACCTCGGAGTGTTGGACGATGTAGCAAGGCCCGTAGGTTCTGGCATCAAGCCTGCGAGGGAACATCCATCGATGCCGACCTGCGGCGAGAAAGGAAACAGATGAAGACAATTACCAAGGTGCGGAAGTCGGGTAAGGAGGCTGGTCGGGTGGCGCTGGGATTCCGGCGCGGAACAGCGCGGAAACCGGCGACTGACGTCCGCACGATGGGGGCGTCCAAGCCGCGGGTGGCCGGTGGAAAGACAAGTACGGTCATGGCCCCGGAGGAAGTGGTGATCCCGATTTCCACGGTGGCCGGAGCCCGGGTTGTTCCGGTGGAATCGGTGCCCGAGGCGGTGGTTGCCGAGGTGGTACCGGTGGAGGTTCAGCGGAGTCCGAAGGCGGTGACCGCGGTGGTTGATGCGCGGCCCGAGCGGGGCCCGTGGGATGAGAACACATCGCTGCGACTTTACCTGCGGGAAGCGGTGGAGACGGCGTTGCTGACGCCCGATGAAGAGGTGGTGCTGGCGCGGCGGATCCAGGCCGGTGACGAGGAAGCCCGGGAGCACATGATCAAGGCGAACCTTCGTCTGGTGGTGAAGATTGCGCGTGAGTATGAGGATTACGGCCTGCCACTCCTGGATCTGATCAACGAAGGAAACATCGGATTGATGCGGGCGGTGGAGAGGTTTGATCCAACGAAGGGTGCGAAGCTGAGCACCTACGCCGCCTGGTGGATCAAGCAATCGATCAAGCGGGCGTTGTCCAATCAGTCCAAGTCGATCCGGTTGCCCATCCATGTCGTCCAGGAGTTGGCGCGGATGAAGAAGGCGGAGAACCGCCTGGAATCGGAACTGGGGCGGCAGCCGACGGAACTGGAACTGGCGGCGGTGCTGGAAGTGGATGTCGAGGATATCCGGCGCTGGCGCGAAGCGGCAGCGGTGGGAGCCACCTCGCTGGATGCGCCGCTGGGATCGGATCCGGAATCCGGGCGTGTGGCGGATGTGATTGCGGACGACAACGCCAAGATGCCGTGGTCGGCGGTCTCGGATGAAACCAACGCCGAGTTGATCCGGGAATTGGTGGCGACCTTGAACGTCCGGGAGCAACGGATCCTGCGCGAGCGGTTTGCCCTGGATGGCGGCGAGCCCAGGACGCTGGAGGAGATCGGTGCGGAGTTCGGTTTGACGCGTGAGCGGATCCGGCAGTTGGAGGCGGCTGCGTTGAAGAAGCTGCGGGATCGATTGAAGGCGCGCGAGGCCTTGCAGTTCGCCGCGTGATGATTTGCCTCCGGTCTGGTCGGAGGTGGTGAAATTGTTCTTAGGTGGTGAGAGGCGTCCCGGCAACGGGGCGCCTTTTGCTTCTGTACCGAGAGCGGCTTCCGAGGTGTGTGTTCAAACCGGATAGATCACTGCATCCTGCATCGGAAATGCGTTTGGAAGATGATGCACGGTCTCGACGACATCGTCGCGGAGGATGACCTCGACGATGTCGAACCGGATCCGGACGGACGGGTTGCCGGAGTCGCGGAGGTAACGGAGGGCGGTTCGGCAGATCCGTTGGCGTTTCCTGCGGTTGACGGCGGCGGCTGGGCGGAGCCATTGGCCTTTGGATCGGGTCTTCACCTCGACAAACACCACACACTCCTGATTGCGGGCGACGAGGTCCACCTCACCAGATTCGCAGCGATAGTTGGTGGCCAGGATCTGGAATCCGGCCGCCTTGAGGTGATTGGCGGCCGTGCGCTCGCCGAGGGATCCACGCTGGAGGTGCGCCGGGCGTTGGAATGGTCGAAGCAATGCCCGGCCCCAGACCTGAACTGCATGCCAGCACCGCCGGATCATCGGGTGAACAGGTCCGGTTCGGGCTGTTTCAGCGGGGCAAAACTGCGTCGATGGATGGGGCATGGGCCGAGGCGTGCGATGGCGGCGAGATGTTCCGCAGTGGGGTAACCCTTGTGCTGGGCGAATCCATAGCCCGGGTAGGATTGTTCGGCTTCGAGCATCCGACGGTCGCGGGTGACCTTGGCGAGGACGGACGCGGCTGCGATGGAGTAGCTGAGGGAGTCTCCCTTGACGATGGCGGTCTGCCGCCAACGCAGGGAAGGCACCGGGTTGCCGTCGATGAGGGCATGGGCGGGTTTCGGAGCGAGCCGTTCGAGCGCCTCGTTCATGCCTTGATGCGTGGCGGCGAGGATGTTGATGCGGTCGATGACGTCGGGTTCAACCGGGACGATGGCGAAGCGGAGGTCGGGGTGTCCGGTGATCAGGTCGAAATAACGGGCGCGCGCGTCGGCGGTGAGCTTCTTGGAATCGTTGAGCTTGAGGAATTCCGAGGGGACGCCCGCTTCCCCCCACTCGGGCGGGAGGATGACCGCGGCAACAAGGACGGGACCTGCGAGCGGGCCGCGGCCGGCCTCATCGACACCGGCCACGGGGTGGATGCTTGCCTGCCAAAGTTGGCGTTCGTGGTGGAGACGGTCTGTCGTGGCGGGTGATCCTCCCATGCAGAGGGCGGAGTATCGAAGGCGGGACAAGGGAGCGCAACCGCGGCGAGGAGTCGGGCGCGGCGACCGGGCGCATCTCGACACTGCCCCCTTTTGGAAAGGTTTCGGGGTGGCGATGTCCTCATCGCCTTGGGAATGGCTTTGGAACGGCGACGAGGACGTCGCCACCCCGATCGTGAGTGGGGTGGTGATGTCCTCATCGCGATGGAGAATGCGTTGTGGGGCGACGAGGACGTCGCCACCCCGATCGTCAGCGGGCTCAGCGGCCTTCCTCGCGGAGGATGGCCAGGGGTGGGTGATTGCTGAGGCCGCGGCTGGCGGCGAGTCCGACCGCGACTGTCAGGATCGGGATGCCGGCGACGGCGGCGGCCAGTTCGAGGAGTGGGGGGCGGAAGGGGATGGCGAAGAGGAAATGGGAGAGGGCCCACGCGGCGGCGAGGGCGAGGGCGGAACCGGCGAGTGCAGCGAGGAGGCCCAGACCCGCGTATTCGGCGATGAGGATGGTACGGACAGTGTTGCGGGAGGCGCCGAGCGTGCGGAGCAGGATGGATTCCTGTAGGCGTTGCCAGCGGCCGGTGACGACCGCTCCGGCGAGGACGACCAATCCGGTGCCGACGGTGAAGAGGGCCATGAAGCGGATGGCGAGAGCGAGTTTTGAGACGACGCCTTCGAGGGTCTGGAGGACGAGGGTCAGGTCGATGATGGAGACGTTGGGGAAGTCGCGGACCATGTCCCGCTGCATGCGCGCGGATTCCGTGGCGTTGGCGGTGCGCGTGGCGAGGACGTGCATGGAAGGCGCGGCTTCGAGGGCACCGGCGGGAAAGACAACGAAGAAGTTGGGACGCACCTGACGCCAATCGACTTCGCGGATGGAATTCACGCGGCATTCGACCGTCACGCCCTGCACGTCAAAGGACATGGAATCGCCGACATCGACGCCGAGGTCCTTGGCGATGACGGATTCGACGGAAACGGGGACCGGGGAGGTGTCGGGTGTGATGGTGGGAACAAAGGTGCCGCGAAGGAGTTTCTCGGAGCCGACGAGGTTGGTGCGGAAGGTGGAGCGGTACTCGCGCTGCAGGACCCATCCGGGAACGCGGGCGGCATCATTGGTGGCGAGCTCGGCGACGCGTATCCCGCGGACGGAGCGGAGCCGCATGGTGACGATGGGTGCTTCCTCGAGGACGGGCAGGGACAGGCGGCCGAGGGCCGCGATCACGTCGGCGCGTTGGTCGGGTTGGATGTCGAAGAGGATCGTATTGGGACGGGTGGACGCGTTGGGTGTCTGGAGGGATTGGGTGAGGGAGGAACGGGTGAGCTGAAGGGAAAGCAGGAGGAAGGTTCCGAGACCGAGGGAGACAAGGAGGGTGCCGGTCCGGTTGTTGGGCCGATGCAGGCTATTGAGGCCCTGACGCCATGCAAACGGAAGGCCGGTCGGTTGAAACCTGCGGGCGCTCCAGACGAGGAGGCGTGCGGCACCCGCCAGCACGGCGAAGGCGGTGCCCAGGCCGGCCGCAAATCCAAGCCCTTGGCGCCAGTCGCGGGTTTGCAGCAGCGAGAACCCCAGAACCGCGGCCGCGATGAGGGTGATCACGGCGATGCGGAGCGGATCGAACCGTGCCGTGGGAGCATCGAAGGCCGAACGGATGGCGGCCAAGGGCGAGACGCGTCGGACGGCGAGGAGGGGAAGCAGGGCGAAGGCGATGGCGACGCCGATCCCGGCGACAGCGGCCTGGAAGGCGGCACTCAGGGAGAAATGCACGTGGATGGGAAACGGCATGACCCCGGAGAGTGCGGCCGGCACCAGGCGATGGATGAGGGCTCCGGCGGCCGTTCCCACGACGACGCCGAGGACGCCCATGGACAGGGCTTGGGCGAGGTAGACCGCGAATGTCCCCGCCATCGGGGCTCCGAGGCAGCGGAGGACGGCGACCTGAGGCAGACGTTGGCGGACGTGGACGTTGATCGCGCTGGCTACGCCGACGGCCCCGAGGAGCAGGGCGATGAAGGCCACGAGGCTGAGGTAACCGCCGAGGTTTTCGGCGGCGCGCCCGAGGTCTTCCTTCCGTTTGTCGGCGGTGTCTACGTCCAGTTTCAGGGCACGGAACCGTTCGCGCAGTGGATCAATGCGTTCGTTGAGGGGGGCGTCGCCCGGCAGTTGGATCAGGGCGCGGTAGCGGACGAGCGAACCGCGGCCAAGGAGTTGGGTTTCGGGGAGGCGGTCGCCGGCGAGGTACACGCGGGGGGCGAGGTTGGCGAAGGCGACGGAATCTCCGGGAACCCGACGCAGCAAACCGGCAATGCGGGTCTGCCATTCACCGAGTTTGACGAGGTCCCCGACCTTGACCTCGAACTGGCGTGCGACGCTTTCCTCAACAAGCAGGCCTTCGCCGCGGCGGAAGGCGTCCGCGGCGGACTCGGGTTCGGTTTCGAGTCGGCCGTAATAGGGGAAGGGACCGGTGATGGCGCGGACGTTGACGAGTCGGGTTCCCCCGTTGGAGGGGAAGCTGAGCATCGAGGCGAAGCTGATTTCGGTACTGCGGTTGCCGCCGATTTCATCGAGAAGCTTTTGCTCGGGTTCGCCAAAGGGTTTTCGGGAACTGAGGACGAGGTCGGCTCCGAGCAGGGAACGAGCCTGTTCCTCGATGCCGAGACGGACGGAGGCTCCGAGGGATCCAATGGCGACGAGCGCGGCGATGCCGAGGGAAATGCTGAGGGAATAGAGGACGAAGCGGGCGCGGGAGGCGCGGGAATCCCGCCAGGCGAGCCTCCACACCCACGGCTGGAAGAGGGCAATGAAGACGTTCATGTGTCGCTGCGTTGGCCGTTGCGGAGGCGGACGATCTGCCCGCAGAGCCGGGCGAGGTCCGGGTCGTGGGTCACGAGGACGAGGGCGGTGCCGGCGGTGCGGTTGAGGTCGAAGAGCATGTCGATGACCCGGTGCGCGGTGTCACCATCGAGGTTGCCGGTGGGTTCGTCGGCGAAGAGGAGCTTGGGTTGGGAGACGAAGGCGCGGGCGATGGCGACGCGCTGTTGTTCGCCGCCCGAGAGTTGGATGGGGTAGTGATCGGTGCGGTCCTTGAGGCCAACTTGTTCGAGCAGGCGCAAGGCATGGGCTGGATCCGGGCGGGTGCCGCGGAGTTCGAGCGGAACGAGGACGTTTTCGAGGGCGGTCAGGGTTGGGAGCAGTTGGAAGTTCTGGAAGACGAACCCCACGTGCTCGTTGCGGACACGCGCGCGGGCGTCCTCGTCGAGGGAACCCAGATCGTTGCCGGCGAGGAGGACGGATCCGGAGGTGGCGGTGTCGAGGCCGGCAGCGAGACCGAGGAGCGTGGTCTTGCCGGAGCCGGAGGGGCCGACGATGGCGCAGGTCTCACCGGGGAGGACGGTGAGGGAGACGTCGCGGAGGACGGTGAGGTTATGGGAGCCGCTTTGGTAGGTCTTTGTGAGTTGGCGGAGATCGAGCAGCGGTTGCACCCGCGGTGTCTTCCATGCACTGGGCGCGCCGTCAAATGCGGGTTTTGGGGAAGTTCCCAGTTCCCAGTCGCCAGATCCCAGAAAGTGGTCCGGGAAGCTGTAGGCCGGGTGCCCTCACCCGGCGGGATCCGTGAAACACCGCGTGAGGGCACGCGGCCTTCAACGGGGCACTGGCAACTGGCAACTGAGGACTGTTCGTCAGACCCCGGCCTGGGATTCGACCCAGCGGACGGCTTCGCGGACGAGGGCGGGGGCGTCCTTGGTGCCGAGCTTCTCCTTGAGGCGGGCGCGGTGGGCTTCGACGGTCTTGATGGAGAGGTTGAGGCGGCCGGCGATCTCGCGGGTGCCGAGGCCCTGACCGATGAGTTGGAAGATCTCGAACTCACGGTCGCTGAGGGTGCGTACCGGGCTCTCGGAGGTTCCGGTGTTGGGGCGCGAGTGGCTCAGTGCTTCGAGGATGCGGGAAGAGACGGCCGGGCTGACATAGATCTGGCCCTTGAGGATGGTGCGGATGGCTTCCATGACCGCCCGGCCACCGGCGGACTTCATCAGGTATCCGCGGGCTCCGGCGCGGATGGCGCGTTCGGCGTAAAGGGATTCGTCGTGCATGGACAGGACGAGCGCCGGGATCCCGGGATGGCTGGCTACGAGGTCCTTGAGGAACTCGAGTCCGCTACGGCCGGGAAGGGAGAGGTCGAGCAGGACGAGGTCGGGGTGCAGCCGGTTGACCGCGTCAATGGCTTCGGCGGCGTTCTCGGCTTCCCCGCAAACGGTGAGGTCTCCCTCGATGCCGATCATCGCGGCGAGGCCTTGCCGGGTGATGGGATGGTCATCCACGAGCAGCACGCGCTTTTGGAGCGCGGCGGGCTCGGGAGCGGGACGGCTTTTTGTCTTCATGGCTTGGAGATTCGGTGGCTGCGGCCTTGGGACGCTGGATGCGGACGGAGCAGGCGACGGTGGTGCCGCCGGTGGATTCGCGCCGGATGACCAGGGTACCCCCGATGATGCCTGCGCGGTACTGCATGATGCGGAGGCCCATGCCGCGTTTCTTCGGCAGGCTTTTGGGAAGTCCCCGGCCGTTGTCATGGATCGCGAGATGGACGCGTTCACCGGCACCGGCGAGACCGATTTCGATGGCCGTGGCCTTGCCATGGCGGATGGCGTTGGAGATGGCTTCCTGGGCGATGCGATACAGATGCGTGGCCATTTCGTCGTCGTGCACCTTGATGGGGTGGGGACAACGGAATTCGACCTTGATGTTGAAGTGACGGGCGGTGCGGACCGCGAGTTCCTCGAGGCCGGAATAGAGGCCGTCGGGATCCGGACGCATGGGCGACATGCCGTGGGACAGGTCCCGGGTGTATTCGACGGCGGAACGGATGAGCCGGGCGATCTCGACAGCGGCCGTTGATTCGGGGCGATTGGCTTCCTGCAGGCGGTTGGTGAGGGTCTGCGAGAGGAACTCGATGCCGGCGAGTTGCTGGCACAGGTCGTCGTGCAGGTCGCGGCCGATGCGCTGGGCGGCGAGTTCGCCGATGCGGAGGACCTCGGACTGGAGTCGGCGGCGCTCGGTGATGTCGCGGATGATTCCGGTGAAGAGTTTCCGGCCGCTGACGGTGAATTCGCCGACCGAGAGGTCGATGGGGAAAAGGCTGCCGTCCTTGCGCTGGCCGAAGACCTCGCGGCCGATGCCGATGATGCGCTTGTGGCCGGTGGCGTTGTAATTGGCGAGGTAACCGTCGTGCTGCGCCCGGTAGGGCTCGGGCATCAGGACGTTGATGTTGCGGCCGATGAGTTCCTGGGCGGTCCAGCCGAACATCGTTTCGGCGGCTGGATTGACGGAGTCGATGCAGCCCCGGTCGTTGATGGTGATGATGCCTTCGACGGCGGTGGAGAAGACGGCCCGGAGGCGGGCTTCGCTTTCGCGGAGGGCGGCGATGGCCTCGCCGGAATCGGTGGTGGAACTCATGAAGGGCTGGGAACCGTAATCAAATCGGCCCCCGGGGCCCGATTTGGCGGGCTGGGGGCCGGGAAAGGCAAGCGATGAGGTGATCTCAGCCGACGGCGAGCTTGCCGCGATAGGCGGTGGGGGATTTTCCAACGACGCGACGGAAGACGCGGTTGAAGTGGGTGAGGGATTGGAAGCCGACCTCGTAGGCGATCTCGGAGACGCGGAGGTTGGGGTTGAGCAGGAGTTCCTTGGCGCGCTCGATGCGAAGGCGGGCGACGTAGTCGGTGAAGTTGAGCCCGGTATGCTTGCGGAACGACTTGCAGAAGTAGAACCGGCTCATGTTGACGGCGCGGGCGACGTCGCCGAGGGAGAGGTCCTCACTGAGGTGTTCGCCGATATAGGCCTTGGCGCGCGTGATGGCCGGCGGCTCGGTATTGGCCTGACGGATGGCAATCTGGTTCGAGGCCGCGGACAGTTGGTCGGCGAATGTGTTGAGCAATTGGACGGCTCCGTCGTATTGCTTGCGGTTGACGTGTTGGGATTCCAGCCACGCCTTCTCGTACGCCTCGCGATCGCCCGGGACCTTGAGTTCGTCGAGCTTGGCACGGACCTTGGCGAAGCCGTTCTTGGTCGGTTGGCGAAGGGCGACCTGACCGGTCTGGAGGTAACCGATGGTCTGGTCACCGAGCTTCACGGGGACGGCGCTGTCGCAGAGGCCGGCGAAGCAGGTGGTGGTGGCGGGGCCGGAGCAGGCCTGATTGGAGAGTTCCTGCTGGACCTGGAGACAGGCAGCGCAGCTGCGGCTCTGGGACGCCATGAGGGCGCAGAACCCGTTCTGGTGGGTGCTGTCCTTCTGGGCAACCTGCCAGGCGTCGGGCGTCCGAAGGGTCAGTGGAAGCCCGGTGGCATCACCGAATGCGCGTTCGTACTCCTGGTAGATCTTGGAGTGGGCGAGTGTTTCGAGGAGGCTATCCTTGGAGTTCATTCTTCACCTTTCTTGCCGTTGACGAGGACAACATAAGGTCACCGTCCGTTGTCCGGGAACGTGGGCGAACCCTGATCCTTCGGGTGTTGGTGCCCTGAGTGGCCTAGGGGATTCCCTGAGGCGGGTCGTTGCCGCGGGGCGGCGATGGCCTGATGGTTTTCGCGGCTGGAATTCCCGGGCACGGGAGCCAGCATGGGGCTGTGAAACGCAAGCTACGGATGGGGGTGGTCGGGTCGGGATTCATCGCGGATGTGATGGCGCAAGCCATGCGCGAGTCGGAGTCGGTGGAACTCGTGGCGGTGGCCAGTCGACGTCTGGAGGCTGCGGAAACCTTCGCGGCAAAGCACGGTGGCCTGCGGGTGTTTGGCGGGTGGGAAGCGATGGTCGCGTGGGATGGGGTTGATGCGGTCTACGTGGCCACGCCGACGATCGTCCGGGAAGCGGTCGCTGTGGGCGCAGCCAAGGCAGGAAAACATGTCCTGGGCGAGAAACCGTTCCTGAACCTCGAATCACTGCGCCGGATCACGGGAGCCTGTGCTGCGTCGGGGGTCGCGTTCATGGACGCCACGCATTTCAGCCATCATCCGCGGACGCTCCAGTTGCGGCGTGAACTCGCGGAGCGGATCGGGCCGCTGGAATCGGTGTCCACCGCCTTCTTCTTCCCGTCCGCGGACCGCAACAACATCCGGTTGCAACCATCGAAGGAACCGACGGGGGCGATCGGCGACATGGCGTGGTACTGCATGCGGGCGCTGGCGGAGTTCGCGGCGGCAGATGCGGCGTTGGTCGGCGCGCATGGGTTT
>JBIKWS010000654.1:0-3073 GCA_044356195.1 Cyanophyceae cyanobacterium | reverse complement strand
CGTGATCCGCCCCTCGCAGTGGCATTACTGGAACGTCCACGTCGACGGCCTTGAGTATACCCACGACCTGATCGTGGAACGGGAGGGTGTCTTCAAGGAATGCGTTGCGGCCATCCGGATGGCGAAGCTTCTGGGGTACCAGATCGCGACCAATACGACGGTGTACAAGGAGACGGACACCGCGGAACTCGAGGAGATGTTCAAGTTCCTCAGCTCGCTGGGTGTGGATGGCCACACCATTTCTCCTGGATACGACTACGACGCGGCCAAGAAGGACATGGTGAAGCGCCTGGGCAAGGATCCTGCCGCCTTCTTCCTCACGCGTGACCTGACCCGCAACAAGTTCCGGGACATCGAGCGTTGGGGTGAGATGTTCACGATCTTTGGCACCCCGGGCTATCTGGAGTTCCTGGCAGGCAAGCGAGAGCTCGCATGCAGTGCGTGGGCCGTGCCGACTTATAATGTCCGCGGCTGGAAAGCTCCCTGTTATGTGATGACCGAAGGTCATTACAAGACCTATGCCGAAATGCTGGAAAAGGTGGCCTGGGATCGGTTTGGTGTGGATGAAAAGGGCTGTGGTCGGGACGCCCGTTGCGAGAACTGCATGATGCACTCCGGCTTTGAGCCGACAGCAGCATTGTCCGGCGGGATCCGTGATTCCTGGATTAATTTCAAGTACAACTTTGGATCCAAGCCGCCGGCGTTTCCGCATACGGCTGAACTTGAGAAGACTGCATTCAATGGCGTGACCATCGGCAAGGGGCACCTTGCGGAAGCGAAGGCCGCCGTGAACCGGGAACTGTCCGGTGCCAAGAGTGCATTCGCCCGCGGGGGCAATGACATTCCCCATACTCACGGTACGGAGGAGGGGATGGGTGGTGGTGGCTGCAGTACTGGCGATACAAGCCAGCGGGACGCGCTTCTGGCGAAGATCAATCTGGCCGGCAAGATTGAGGTCAAATCCGAGTAGGAAGGCCGGATGACAGGTCCGATGGCAGTGAAGAATTCGGATTCCGGTGCCCGTAGATGAGTGCCTTGTTCTTATCACCGCCGTCCTTTGACGGTTTTGATGGT
Source organism: Cyanophyceae cyanobacterium (assembly GCA_044356195.1). Taxonomy (GTDB): domain Bacteria; phylum Verrucomicrobiota; class Verrucomicrobiia; order Limisphaerales; family UBA9464; genus UBA6176. Next base: position 1,999 of record JBIKWS010000654.1, on the reverse strand, counting down.
GGCGCTGGATCGCGATATCAAGCGCGTCGGGAGGTCACCTCTTACTGGTACCCGACGTGGTTGGCGCAACCCGCGGCGTTGGTGCGTGGTTCGCGGCTCCTGGATTGTCCGCCACTCGGGATGGGCATTGCCGAGTGCCTGAAGATTGCGTCTGGGTATGATGACGTGATCATCCACACCTCGACTCCGTCGCTTCCGAACGATTCCAGAGTGGCGGAGGCAATCAAGGCACAGCGTCCTGAAACTCGAATTGGATTCGTGGGTGCCCACGCCGCGGTGCTTCCGACGGAGACCCTGAAAGTGTCACCGGCGGTAGATTGGGTGGGGCGAAAGGAATTTGATTTCACCTGCCTCGAGGTTTGTGAAGGACGGCCGATGGAAGAGATTGCCGGACTCAGCTTCAAGAAGGACGGCCGGATCATCCACAACCGGGAGCGGGAGTTGATCCAGGACATGGACACATTGCCCTGGGTCGCTGACGTGTACCGGCGGGACCTGTCCATCGAGAAGTACTTCATTGGGTATCTTCTGCATCCCTACGTGAGCATGTACACGGGGCGTGGGTGTCCCGCCCAGTGCACGTTCTGTCTCTGGCCGCAGACGATTGGTGGACATCGTTACCGGGTTCGCTCTGCGGCGAATGTTGCGGGAGAGATGGCCTATATGAAGGGGATCTTTCCGCAGGTGAAGGAGTTCTTCTTTGATGACGACACGTTCACGGCCAACCTCCCTCGTGCGCGGGAGATTGCCCGTCAATTGGCGCCGCTTGGCCTGACATGGAGTTGCAACAGTCGGGCCAACCTGGAGTACGATACCATCTCGTACCTTCGTGACTGCGGATTGCGGCTTTTCCTGGTCGGTTACGAATCGGGTAACGACGACATCCTGCGGCGCATCAAGAAGGGCGTGACCACGGAGGAAATGCGACGATTCACGCGTTCCTGTCATGAAGCGGGCGTGGTGATCCACGGGACGTTCATCCTCGGGTTGCCGGTGGAAACGCCCGAGACGATTGAGCAGACGATCCGTTTCGCGATGGAATTGGATGTCTTCTCCATCCAGGTCTCGCTGGCTGCCCCGTATCCGGGAACAGAGTTATATGAGATGGCGCGGCAGAACGGGTGGTTCTCGAAGAAGGACAAGACGGACATCGTGCATGGCGACGGATTCCAGCAATCGACGCTGGAGTATCCTGGCCTGAGCAAGGAGCGGGTCTTTGAAGAGGTGGATCGATTCTACCGGAGTTACTACCTGCGATCGAAGCCAGTGATGCGGATCATACGCACGATGCTGGAAGACAAGGATGTGTTCGTGCGTCGTTGTCGGGAAGGATACCAGTTTTTCCGCAGCCTGAAGTTGCGCCGCGACAGCATGGAGTCATCGCGGACGTAGAGATGAAGACGGGTGTAGGTGTGACGTGTGCCTCCGCGGTGAGCCTGGAAGGTAACTGAAGCTCAAACGGGGCCCTCTCAGGGGGCCTTCAGGATCTCGTAGAGGTTTTCGGACGTGCCCTTCGAGGCTCCCGACCAGAGCGGAGTTTTGAGGATTTCCCTGAGGGGCTGAAGCTCCTCGAATTTCATCAGGTTTGGGCGAGTACCGAGATCGCTGGTACTCCACTTGTCTCTGGACCTGTCGACAACACCATAGATGAAGACGCGGTTGCCTGATGCGAGGTGTGTTCGGATCCTGGACCAGAGTTCGGTCGGGCCGTCGTGATAGTTCATGAGGTCCAAGCGCTTCTGGTCGGGGTTGGTTGCGCAGAAAAATGCCGGGTCGCCCCACGCGTCACAGATGAGGAGGTCTGAGGGCTTCAGGGTTTCCGCAAGGGCCTTCGCGGTGTTGATGGAGGCGGAATTGGGGTTGTTGGAGCGCACCAGGATTCGGGGCATATTGCACGCGACCTGGATCAGGAGGCAGAGCACCAGGAAACCCACGCCACGACGGTAGGAAGCGGCAACCAGAATGCCGAGGAGTTGGATCAAGGCGACTGGGAGCAGCC
>JBIKWS010000653.1:0-3085 GCA_044356195.1 Cyanophyceae cyanobacterium | reverse complement strand
ACGGACCATCCGAGCTGCCGTTCGCAGGCCGCCTTTCATCGCCTCCGGCGGTCGTTGAGATCCGTGCTGGGGATCCCCCGCGACGCCATCAAATTGGATGCGCCCATCGATTGGTTGATTCCCCCCACGGAGCGCCGGCAGACGTGGGAAAAGCTTCGGATGGACGTCGGCAGCCGACGCTGGCCAGCTCTTGAACGACCCGGTTGGCTGGTGGCCGCACTCTGGGGCCTCGCCCTCGCCGCCGGTGGCTTCGGGTGGAACCTTGGAGGCCCCACGATCGCGGTCCTTCTCGCCGCGTTCACCGGGTTCCTTGCAACCCAACTCAGCCGTCCCTTCGCGTACTGCCTGCCGGAGGGGCATCAAACCGTCCGCTCCCTTGTCCACTACGTTCCCGCTTCGGCCGATCGCGGCTGGACACGTGCCGTGATCGCCGACCGCATCCGAGAAATCACCATCGAACAACTCAGCCTGGATCCGGCGATCTACCGCGAGGACGCCGACTTTGTCCGCGACCTGGGGATGGATTGAGGACCTCCGAGGGCCCCGGCTCGATCTGTGTTCCCGTGATTCCGAAGTGCCCCTGTAAACGCAATTGTATAATTTATAGACGCGACCCCATTTTCTTCTCATAGACGCGACCCCATTGTCTTCCTCAACCCACGAAGAACCCCAATTTCCCGAGGTGGCCCAGGAGTGCGTCCAGCTCCTCACGGTTTGGGATCGGGGCGTCGCCCGAGGCGGATTCCGCGCTGCGGGTCCCGTTCATCGCCAGCAGCAGTTGATCCTGCGTGCGCGTGCCATCGCAGAGTCCCAGCAACTGTCGTGTCCGCAGATCCGGGAACTGGATCATCCGATGACTGGCGGTCGGCAACTCCGACGACGATTCCGCCAGGACGCGGGCCGCAGCGAGGGCGATGGGGCGTTCACCCGGAAGTCTGGCCGGCCCTGGCCCAAACGCCGTCCACTCGACCGCACCGCCGGCCGCCGATTCGAAGAGGAACCGAAGCAGGTCAGCGGCCTTCCACGCCCCCTCACCCCCGATCAACCCAACCAGTTCACCAAAGGCCAGCCTCCGGGGTGCGGCAGCCATCAGGTGACGCAGCGCATGGATGCCAGGCCCAAAGGAGGTCGTCAGCGATTGCCCTCCCTTCATCTCGAACCGGACCGCCGTCACCGGTCCCGGCCCCGACGCCGCCTCGCTCAGACTCCGTCCCGCCGAGAACCAGGCCGTGGCCAGGCGCCCGGGGTCCGCTGCTTCCACCGTCCGTCCTGATCGGACCAGCAGTGTCTGACGGAATCGTCGCGGAACGAGGATGTCCACGTACTGCTCCAGCTCGATCCGATCGGAAGCCACGGCACCGAGGCTGGAAGCCGTCTGTGGATCCAGATTGGCCAGCAGATGCTCGATGAGGTCGGCATCCGCCAGGTACACCAGCCCATGGCTGGCGGCTGCACTCACGAACTCGTGCAGGTAGAACGCCCGGTGCTCCGGAGCGAGTTCGTCATGCCACACGACCTGCGGCGTCCTGTCGGCCACCGTCGCAAACTCCGCCCGAAGCGCCCGCCCGGCGGCCCCTTCATCCGGGATGGCCTTCGAAAGGAATCGTGCGAACGCCTGCGCCTCCACCATCTGCTCGGCCGCATCATCGATCCCGCGCAGATGCCAGCGCATGAGGTCCCGCACGGGTTGCCGCAGGTGCCAGCCAGGAAGGGCGTTGTAGCTGATGAACGCAATACCCTCAGGTGCCAGACAACGCGCCACGACACGGAGCAGCGCTTCCCGGACGGAGTCCGGAACCCAGGAATACACCCCGTGACAAAGGACGTAGTCGAATCCCGCCTCGGGCAACGGATGCTCCTCCAATCGGGCGGCGACAAACCGGATGTTCTTCAGGTCGCAGCGAAGGGCGAATTCCTGGGCCAAGCCGATCGCAGCGCCCGAGGCATCCAGCCCCACGAACGTCGCTCCCGGATACGCGGCCGCCATCGGGACGAGATTGGCGCCGTTTCCGCATCCGATCTCGAGGATGCGTGCCGCCGTTACGGGTGCACAAGCCACCCCATGCAACAAGCCGATCCCTGCCAGATGGTCCGGATGAAGCGCTTGCTGCGGGTGGGTTGGGTAGGCAATCGCATCATACAGGTTTCCGGATAACGGCATGTCGGGAGGCTAACCCCAGTCAAAACCCGGGTCATTCCCTTCCTCGCGCCCGGCCGCATGGTGGTAGACCATCAGGTTACCCGCATTGACCACCATCACCCAGCACTGTTGGGGTTCTACCTGACGATGAAGGCACGATTTTCGCAGATCCTGGGTGCTGCCTCGGCTTTGGCCGTGTGCGCGCCACAGTCGGAGGCCCTTGCAGACGACATCTTCCTCCAACTGGAGGGACTCAAGGGGGACAGTGTGGCCCCGAAACACAAGGAGGAGATCGAGATCACGGCGTTCAGCATGGGCCATGCACGCCCCTTCACGATGGTCGTGGGTGGTGGAGGGGGCACCAGCAGCGCCCAGCCCAGCTTCAGTGACATCCAGGTCCAGGCCCCGATGAGCTCTCTTTCTCCAAAGCTCGCGGAGTTTTGTGCCACCGGAAAGTCCATCCCCAAGGCCAAGCTTTCCGTACAGACCCTGACGACCTCAAAGGAGACGGCGGACTACTATAAGGTGGAGTTGGAAGGTGTCCGCATCACCAGTTTCCAGACGTCGGCCCAGGCGGGAAGCGCGAAGCCCATCGAGTCGTTCTCCCTCAGTTATACCAAGATTACCTGGATCTTTGTCCCCCTGAACACCACCCAGACCACCCAGAAGGAAGTGAAGGAGGTCTTCGATCTCGCTACCGGCAATCCCTGACTTTGCCTGACCGTGTGCCGGCCCTGAACGACCCACTCTCATGTTCCGTCCCATCATCACCGCCTTCGTATTCCTGACATTCGTGGGCGCGTCGTCCATTCAGGCACAAGAGCTTCTTCTCCGACTGGGCGACATGGGTGGATCGTCCACAAACACGGACCATAAGGGCTGGATTCCGATCACAGGCTCGTCCCTTGGGATGGTCGCGCCGGTACGCGGTGTCCGCCAGCCATC
>JBIKWS010000652.1:0-3087 GCA_044356195.1 Cyanophyceae cyanobacterium | reverse complement strand
CCTGCGGATCCGGTTCCGGGTGGACGGCGGACTGGAGGAGATCCAACGCCTGCCGATGTCCGTCGCGGGCAACCTGACCAACCGGTTCAAGGTTCTTTCCCAGATGGACATCTCTGAAAAGAGGGCGCCGCAGGACGGAGCCTTCCGGCATACGTACGGGGATGGGAGGACACTGGACATCCGGGCGGCGACCCTGCCGACGAAATGGGGAGAGCGGTTGACGCTCCGGTTGCTCGGATTGCAGACGGGCGTGCTGACGCTGGAGCGGTTGGGAATGGACGCCGGTCATCTCAAGCTGTTCGAGGCCGCGCTGGCCCAGCCGCATGGAATGATCCTCCTGACCGGACCCACGGGATCGGGCAAGTCGACCACGCTCTACGCCGGGATCCGGCGGTTGTTGGAGCTGGAGGCCCTCAACATCATCACGGTCGAAGACCCGGTGGAGTACGACATCCAAGGCGTGGCCCAGGTGACGGTGGACTCGGCGGACAAGACGTCGTTTGCAAAGGCTCTTCGGAGCATCCTGCGTCATGACCCGGACGTGGTCATGATCGGTGAGATCCGCGATGGCGAGACTGCGGACATCGCGGTCAAGGCGTCGCTCACGGGTCACCTTGTCTTCAGTTCGCTGCACACCAATACAGCGGCGGGAGCGGTGACACGTCTGGGGGACATGGGTGTCGAGCGTTACCTGATTGCCTCCACGCTGCGGTTGAGCATCGCCCAACGGTTGGTGCGGCGGTTGTGCGCCCGGTGTCACCGCCCCGGGGCGTTGACCGCTGCCGAGGCGATCGCGCTGGGCCTTCCAGAACTGGAGGGGCGCCCCTCCTTCTCCAAGGGTGGCTGCCTTTACTGCGGCGGGAAGGGGTCCGTGGGCCGGTTGGCGATCTTCGAGTTCCTGCCATTGGATGAAAGCTGGTCCCAGATCGTGAACCGTGGCGCACAGGAAGTGGAGATCCTCGAAGAAATGAAGCGGCGCGGGCTGCCCCTGCTTCTGGATGACGCGCTCAGCAAGCTGGGGAAGGGAATGACCACCTTCGAGGAAATCCGCAACGCCGTGGCTGCCTGGTGAACCCCTGATCCTCATGCCTTCCTTCAATTTTACCGCACGTGACACTTCCGGTCGGACCCAGCGTGGCGTTCAATCCGCGGCTTCCGCGGTCGTGCTGGCCTCCGAGTTGCGCGCGCGGGGGTGGCTTGTCCTGGACATCCAGATTGCGGCGGAGACGCGGGTCGGGCTGACGGACGCACTGAACCCGAGCGGATGGCTTCCGGTACGTTCGATCGACGTCGAGATGTCGCTCCAGCAATTGGCGGTGATGCTCCGGTCCGGCCTGACGCTGTTGAACGCCTTGCAGACCGCTGCGGAGCATGCGGACCGGTTGAAGCTCCAACGGATCCTGCGGCGGGTGATGGTCCGGATCGAGGAGGGCAGTTCGTTTGCGGACGCGTTGGCGGAGCACCGGGTGTTCAACAACCTGACGGTCCAGTTGGTCAAGGTCGGCGAACAGACCGGTAATCTGGATGTGGTGGTGGTGCGGGCGGCGGAGGCGATGGAGCGGCGACGTCACCTGATCCAGCAGGTGATGACCGCGCTGACCTATCCCTTCATCACCCTGATGGCGGCGATCGGCGTCTCCCTGTTCATGGTGCTGAACGTGATTCCGAAACTGGAGATCTTCATCAAGGCCCTCGGGCGGAAGCTGCCTCCCACGACGGTGATGCTGATGGATCTCTCCGCATGGTTCCGGACGAACGGGACGGCGTTGTTGGTGGTGATGGTGGTGAGCATGCTGGGAATCCTCTTTGCGACACAGATGCCGGGGCTACGTGCCCCGTTGGACAAGTTCATGTTGCGCGTGCCGTTGATCGGTCGGGTGCTTCGTGTGGCCGGTACCGCCCTGTTTGCCCGGGCGCTCGCGATCCTGCTGCGCTCGGGGGTCACCGTGTTGGACGCCCTCCGGACGATGGAAGCGCTGGGAAGCAACAAGCACCTTGCCGGCATCGTCTCCAAGACCCGGCAGCGCGTGTTTGCCGGCGGATCCCTGGCGGAAGCGTTGACGGAACCGGGTGGTTTCATGCCGATGTTGGGCCGGATGATCGCGGTGGGTGAATCCTCCGGACGGCTGGATGACGTCCTCGAAGAGGTGGCCCGCTTCTTCGAGAACCAACTCGCGGTCCTGATCCGCCAGCTCTCCGCCGTTGTTGAACCAGCCATCATCGTTTTTGTCGGCGGCGTGGTCGGGTTCGTGTACATCACCTTCTTCCTGACGATCTACGCCGCTGCCGGCTCCCAAAAATGAACCCTCAGACGAAGTCCAAACACACCTTGCGTTGGAGCCATGCTGTCGCCCTCTTTTCGGCAGCGGGTTTCACGACGCTGCTCGCACAGGCGCCCGCCGGAGACATCCGGATGAATAACGCGGTCAACGCGCTCCGCGATCCCACACAGGCGGGTGCCGGCTTGCAGGCGGTGTTGCAGGGCGGCGGGGGCGGCGTTGGCGGTGTTCCCAGCGGTCGCCTGCTCAAGATCGAGGTGGTCGGGCTTGGGACCAACGCCACGCCCGCGGAGGTTGAGATGTACCGGGCGGCGAAGCCCGCGGAGCGCATGATCCGGTTGATCGACGTCAACACCGTTTCCTTTGCAGAAGTGGCGCGCACGCTGTCGCGGATGACCGGGTTGAATGTGGCCCCCACGGCAACGGCCGGGACCAACAGCGTCTCGCTGTTCCTGTCCAATCTTCCGGTCCAGTCCGTGCTGGAAACGATGTGCACGGCGAACGGGCTGTGGCTCCGGGAGGACGAGAAGACCGGCATCGTCCGCGTCTACACGGTGGGTGAGTTCCGACGCGATCTGGCCTCCTTCCGGGATGAACAGACCGAGATCTTCACCCTGCTGTACCCGAACTCCTTCGACATCGCGAACGCCATCTCGGACCTGTTCGGCGAACGGGTTGAGGTGAGCACCGGGGACAATGACATGGAGTCCATGATGGAGTTGCAGCAGCGGATGGCGCGCTTCGACATCCTCGATCAGCGGGCGACGGGACTGGGCATGGCCGCCGCCGGTCAGGGGGGGGGTGGCAT
>JBIKWS010000651.1:0-3092 GCA_044356195.1 Cyanophyceae cyanobacterium | reverse complement strand
GCGGCGGCCAGGTTTTCCAGCCCGGGAATGTGGTGTTCCTTCAGGGGTTTACCCTTCTCGGGATAGACCGGCATCGTGGGATCGACCTCGCCCTTTTCGTTGACGGCGAAGAGCACGATGCAATCGAAGCCATGATGCTTGCTGAGGATTTTCGCCATCATGGGCATCGACTGTTCGCTGCGGTATTCCTGGTCGGCGGCGATGAGGACGATGCGCTTGCCCTTGCCGGGGCCATCGCCGCCGCTGTAGGTCAGCCATTGGGGGCTGTCGGAGACCTGGGCCAGCGCGCAGGCGAGCACCAGCGGGAGGAACAGGAGGAATCGAAGGAGGAGTCTGGGCATGGGAAGGCTATGGTTGGGGCCTCAGTCCACCGGAATCTCGTTCACGGTGTAGTAGGCCTTGGTGTGCAGGAGATGACGGCCATCCGGTGTGAGGATTCCGGAGAGATCGAAATCGTGGATGTGGTCTTCGGTAATCTTGTCGAGGCGGATCCGGACGGAAAGCCCGTCGGCCGCGGGGATCGCCTGGGTGACACGCGGGGTCGTTTGGTCCACCTCGGGGCTCCCATACCCTCCGTCATAGACATGGGTATAGGTGGAGATCTTGTAGGCGTCGGGACGGGCGGCTGCAGCCGGATCGATGGGCTGGGTGAAGGTGAAGAGGAAGCCATCCTTCCGGATGTTGATTTCCTTGATCTCGAAAGGCACCACGCCGTTCCAGTCGATGCGCTGAAGCGCGAAGGGTGCTGACCCGCGCACGGGCCATTGCCGGCTGGTGGTGAAACCGCCGGCGATGAGTTGTCCCTTGGGGGAGAACTCGACGTTCATGATCCCGGTGGCCAGTCCTTCCCGGAAGGGGTAACACGCACCCTGCCACACGCCGTTGATCTGCTCGGTGGTGGCGCGGAGGATCAAGCTGAGGCTGTAGTCCCCGAGGAAGAACTGGTTCTCAAAGGGGCCGAACCTGCCGCCGGTCTGGTTGAGTCGGAAGCCGGAAATCGACCGTCCCATCTTGATGTAGGGAAACTTGATCGCGGGGGGGACAAGCTCCTTGACCCGCTTCTTTTCGACGCCCATGCGCGAATTGCCGTTGGGTTCGAGGGCGGGAGCCTTCATGCCGGGCACGAAGGAATACCAGTTGTAGCTCGCGGGATGTCCGAGGAAACCGCCGGGCTTGAGGTGTTTCAGGGAACAGCATCCGTTCCAGGGGCCCTGGCTCTCGATGGCAAACATCGCCCCCTCGGCGTTGGCGGCTACCCCGCCCGGGCTGCGGAGTCCGCTGCACACGGGGATCATCTTTCCCTGCGGCGTCACCTTCACCGCCCAACCGCGGAACAGATTGTGGGACTCATAGGAACTGCTCAGGCCGAGGGCGACCCAGATGTTCCCTTCGGGGTCGTGCTTGGAGCCGAAAGCGAACTCGTGGTACTCGCCGAATCCCCAGTCGCTGGTCAACGTGTCGTAACGGTCCGCGACTCCGTCGCCGTTGACATCCGAGATCCGGGTGACCTCTCCCCAGGTGGTGGCCGTCATCGCCCCGTCCTTCCACGAGAGCCCGAAGATTTCGTCCTGTCCGCTGGCAAACAGGTGATACTGCGGCGTGGGCGGCGTATCGAATGCGCCCTGGACGAAATAGATGTCGCCCCGCCGGGTGCCGACTGCGAGCCGACCATCGGGGAGGACCTCGAAGCTGCCGGGGCGCATGGGGACGCCGGCCGTGATCGGGATGTCCACGATGGGATAGTATCGGGCTTCCTCGGCAGCGGTGCCCCACATCGCACCGAGATCTTCCTCGGCGCGGAGGGACAGGGGCATCGCAATGGTCGCGGTTGCGAGCCAGAGGGAGAGGCTCCGACGCCCACGGGTGCCTCTGGATACTGCCCCCGCACGCAACGGGGTGGCGACGTCCTCGTCGCCGTTCCAAAGCCAATCCCAAGGCGGTGAGGACATCGCCGCCCCAAATCGTTTCCAAAAGGGGGCCGTGTCCAAATGCGCCCGCTGCCCGTGGGAAGCCGCCGGCGGTGCGGGTGAGGGTCGGGTTACCATTGGTATTCGAGGGTGAGGGTGGAGCGTCCTTCGGGGAGGGTCAGGGGAATCAACAGATCCCCGGTCTCGCCTTCCCGCACGATTCCCCGGTGATCACTGACGATCCTTAGTTGGAGTCTGTCGATGGTGAACTGGCGTTCGGATTGCGCTGTGATCTTCTTTCCAGCGGCCGCGCGGAAATGGAAGGGCGCCTGTGCCGTCGCGGTTTCAAACCGAAGGGTCCGGTGGAAGAAGGCCTTGCCGTCGGGGCTGCGAACGTCCTGGAAGAAATCCTCCACCGCGATGTCCCCGTATTGATAGCGGAGTGTGGGCCTGCGAGCGGCATCCAGGTGATAGCCGCGGAAACGGTATCCCTGATCCTGCGGGAAGGCGTGGTTCGCCTTGCCCTTGTAGGGCCAGTTGTCGTCGAGCGATTTCAGCCGATGGAACGGGACGCCCGGGGGAAAGGAAATGGTGTCGGTTCCGCGCGGGCGGAACTGTCCCGGATCCACGTTGGCGAACTCGCCCTTCCAGAGTTGGCGCAACGCCATTTCCCCCGAATCGAAAGCGAGGCTGATGCGTTCGGGATAACCCACCGCGATCCCGCGATAGCCGATGGAACTCTGACCGCGGCAGATCTCGGTCGTGTCGGCGACTCGGAGTTCGTTGGATTCCCGCGACAGACCTGAGGGTTTCTTTGCCCGGACCCCATCTGCGAGATAGGTCCAGAGCGCTTCGATCTGTTGCGCGGAGTCCCCGCCCAGGAGGCCGGGACGGATCGACTGACCGTCCGGCCAGTAGCTGGGCATGATCACCGTGGGGTGGAAGCGGGAGGGTTGGCGGAGGTAGAGGTGGAACCAGTTCTTCTGGAGTCGCTCGGTCACGCGCCCGAGATCGACCGCGCCCATCTCGCCGGACTTCTGTCCATTGAACTGATGGCAGGCAATGCAACTGAACCCGCTGACACCCATCATCTCGTGGCCCGCATCCTTCGACGCCTGCAGATTGGCGACCTGGGGAATGGGGGCCGCCTCCAGGGTGTCGACCTTGCCCAGTCGTTCCACGAGA
>JBIKWS010000057.1:0-10928 GCA_044356195.1 Cyanophyceae cyanobacterium | reverse complement strand
ATCAGACAGCGCGTCGCAGAAGCCACAAGGAAGGGCTTGATGCCGATGTCGATCAAACGGGTGACGGCACCGGGCGCGTCATTGGTGTGCAGCGTGGAGAACACCAAGTGACCCGTCAGCGACGCGTTGATCGCGATGGTCGCCGTCTCCATATCGCGGATTTCTCCCAGCATGATCACGTTGGGAGACTGACGGAGCATGGACCGCAGGGCGTAGGCAAAGGTGAACCCGATGATTTCATTCACCTGCACCTGATTGATGCCGGCCAGCATGTACTCCACCGGGTCCTCGACCGTGATGATCTTGCGGTCCGGTCGATTGATATAGTTCAGGCAGGAGTAGAGCGTCGTCGTCTTGCCGGAACCGGTGGGTCCCGTGACCAGCAGGATGCCATCGGGAAGCGCAATCAATCGCTCGAACGTCTGCTGGTCATCCGCGAAGAAGCCCAACTCCGGCAATCCCAGCTTCAACCCGTCCTTGTCCAGAATACGCATGACGATCGATTCGCCATGCTGCGTGGGCAACGAGTTCACGCGAAGGTCGATCGTCTTGCCTCCGACATTGGTCTGGATACGACCGTCCTGTGGAATCCGGCGCTCGGCGATGCTCATCCCGGACTGGATCTTCAACCGGGCGATGATCGGAGCCTGCAGACGCTTGGGAGGGTCGCGTTGCTCGATCAACATGCCATCGATCCGGTAGCGAACCCGGAACCGCTTCGCCATCGGCTCCAGATGGATGTCCGAAGCCCGCAACTTGAAGGCATCGACGATGATCTGGTTCACCAGCTTGATGATGGGGGCATCCGCCTCGATGGCCTGACCATCCGAATTCACATCCCCGGTCATCTGCGAGACCTCGACCTCGCCCTCGGTGATGTCCTGGATCATCTGCGCGATGCCGCCATCGTCGCGACCCGATCCGCCGTAATACTTCGCCAGGGCCGCCTCGATGTCCGCCGGGCTGGCCACCCGGAGTTCAACCGTCTTGCCGATCGACACCTGGAGGCCGTCGATGGCCTCGATGTCGGAAGGATCACTCACGGCAACCGCCACGGTCCCGTCATTGATGGCAACCGGGACCGCGTTGTACTTCTTGGCCACGTGCCGCGGCACGGCCGCAATCACCTCGTCAGAGAGGCGCACGCCAGACAGTTCGACGGATTCCACGCCGAAATACGTGGCCTTCGCCATCACCACGATGGAGGGCTCGATCTGACCTTGTTTGACCAGGGTATCGAGCAATCCTTCTCCAGCGGATTCGGCATCCACCTGGACAGAATCGACCTGATCACGGGTCACGAGACCCATGTCGACCATGGTATCGATGAGAAAATCGTCTTTGGCAGCCACAGTGGTATCCTTTTCCGGCGAACGGTCCTGTCACGGCCGGGGAAGAGCGGCGTGAGTTAAGGTAGGCCCATCCCGAAAGTCAAACGCGGACAACCGCATCGCACCATTGTCTCCAGATTCCCGTTGGGAAGCCCCCCATCCGACACTAATTTGGGGGATGAAGCGACGCAGTTGGCTGGTATTGGGACCGATCTTCCTCGTGTTCGTGCTGTGGCGATGGATGCCGCGGGGCGAAGCGCCTGATCTGGGCGTGCACGAAGGACGCCTCGCCCCCTGCCCTGCTTCTCCGAACGCCGTATCCAGCCAGACCGAATCTCCAGAACACAGGATCGATCCACTGCCAGCGCACGGCACCCCGACCGAAGCCCTGAAACGGTGTCGGGCCGCCTGCCTCGCGGAGCCAGGGACACGATTGGTCTCCGAAACCAACGACTACCTCCGCATTGAAGTGGTCACACGCTGGTGGCGGTTCATCGACGACCTGGAATGCCTGTACGACCCGGTATCCAATGTCATCCACGTCCGATCCGCGTCACGGATCGGGCATTCGGATCTGGGGACGAACCGACGCCGCATCGAGCGGATCCGAGGAAGGCTGAACGGGGAATAAAATAGTTGTGGCGTTCCCCCGTTCGTTTGCTAGCTTCCGCGGCCTTCGTTCCGGCTGAACCACACGGTGTGTGTGTTCTGTCTTTCCCGGGATGACAATGGAACACCGAACACGTGTTGCTGTGACTGGTAAGAAAATTACTCCCAAGAAGCCGATGCCCAAGGGCAAGACGGTTGGAGCTGCCAGTGCTGCCGCGATCCTGGGTCGCCCGCAAAGCAAGGGCGTCAAGACCGGGGCGCCGTTGGCGGCATCCCTCGCGTGGACACCTGTCAGCAAGGTCAAGCCGGACCTCCAGAAGTACTACCAAAACCTGCTCGATCTCCATGAGCGCCTGCGCAATCAGATGACAGGCCTCGCCAAGGAGTCACAGGCGGAAATGGAGAACTACTCCCTGCACATGGGAGACTCCGGAACGGACAATTTCGACCGCGACTTCGCGCTCAGCCTGCTGTCGTCCGATCAGGACGCCATCTACGAGATCGAGGAAGCGCTCAAGCGCATCGAGAAAAACACGTACGGGGTGTGCGAACTAACCAACAAGCCCATCCCCCGGGCCCGTCTCGATGCAATCCCTTGGACCCGCTTCACGGTCGAATCACAGGCCCAACTCGAAAAGGAAGGCGCCCTCCGCTCACGCAACCGCCTCGGTTCCCTCGGCTCGGTCGAGACCGGGTCAGGCGTGGAGGTGGACGACGACGATATCGAGATCGAAGAGAAACCCGCAAAGGAGAAGGAATGATGATTTATGCCGCGTGAAATCGTGACCATCGAGTGCACGGAGGCGCGCAAGGAAGGCAAGCCGCCCTCCCGCTACCAGACCTCGCGCAACAAGAAACTGCAGACGGAGAAGATTGAGAAAAAGAAGTTCAATCCCTTCCTCCGTCGGCATACCCTCCATCGCGAAATCAAGTAAGCCATGCCCCGCAAGACCAGTCTGGAAGAGAAGAAGAAGCGCCGCTCCTCGTCCCCGCGTACCCCGCGGCCGAAGCCCAAGGTCGATTTCACCATCGACGCGATCGACTTCAAGAACGTCAACCTGCTGAAGCAGTTCGTCACCGAGAACGGTCGGTTGCTTCCCCGCAAGTACACCAACCTGCCCGCTGCCTATCAGCGTCGTCTGACGACGGCGATCAAGCGCGCCCGGCAGATGTTGCTGATCAAGTAACAGGCCCCCGCTTCCCCGGGCCGCCGGATCCAATCCGGCGGCCCTTTTTCGTTGGCCGAAGTCCTGCAATCGGTTTGCAGTCCCGTCCCACCCACGGCATTTTCCTCCCCATGCCCCTCCGTTCCGGCACCGCAGCCTCGTTGGCACGCCCCCGATGGCTCTCCCTGCTGTCCATGACCATCCTTCTGGGCGTGGGAGGTCTTGTGGCGCGGCTCGAAGCCGCGGAAACCACCGCGAAACGCCGGATCCTGACAACCTTCGCTCCGATCCACTCCTGGGCGCTGAACGTCGCTGGAGAGGATGCCACCGTGGAGCTGCTGCTTCCGGGGGATGTCGGACCTCACGACTTCCAACTCCGGCCGCAGGACCTCCGCAAGATCCGTCAAGCAGACCTCCTGATCGCCAATGGTCTTGGCATGGAGGGCTGGCTCGAGAAGGCCATCCAGGGCAATGCCAAGGAATCGGCGCGCAAGATCGTGCGTACATCTGATGGATTGAAGGGAGAGTTGATCTATCACCTGCCCACCCTTTCCCTCGATCCGGGAACCGCTCGCAAGGGAGGGCACGATCATGGACACGATCACGACCATGAAGCGGCGGGAGAAGCGCCGAATCCACACGTCTGGCTGGATCCCATCTACGCCCAGCACGCCGTCTCCAACATCATCAATGCCCTCTCGCAGACAGACCCTGCCCACGCCGGTAGCTACAAGGAGCGGGGCCTCGCCTACATCGGGCGCCTGCAGCAACTCGATCGGGACATCAAGACGCGGCTGACGGGCATCACCAACCGGACCATCGTCACCTATCACGACGCCTTTCCTTATTTCTGTCGCCGTTACGGCATCGTCCTTGCGGGCGTTGTGGAGGAGGTTCCTTCCGTCGAGCCTTCACCCAAGTATCTGGCGAGCCTTTCGGCGGTTGTCCGGGCGCGCGGCGTGCGGGTCATCTTCACCGAGCCCCAATTCAATCCACGACTGGTCCGTCAGATCAGTCGCGATCTGAAGATCCGGTTTGCGGAACTCGATGTCCTGGAAACGGGCCAGCCGGGCCCCCTCTTCTACGAAGAAGGAATGCGACGGAACCTCCAGTCGCTCGACACTTCCCTCCGGTAGCCCATGTCCCAACCCACCACCAAACCATCGGGCCCGGCGATTGAGATCCGGGATGCGCGTGTGCGCCTCGGGGACACCGACGTCCTGAGGGGTGTCACCATGATGGTGCCCCGTGGGCGGATGGTGGCTTTGATCGGACCCAACGGGTCCGGGAAGACGACGCTGCTGCGATGCCTGCTGGGTTTGCAGAGACTGGATTCCGGGGAAGTACGGATCCTCGGGGAACCCGTCGGTCCGAAGGTGCTGTCCCGCGTCGGATACGTTCCTCAGCGGCTCCAATTGGAACCATCATTCACGATCTCGGTCCGCGAGTTCCTCTCGTTGCGACGCCGGGATACGCGCGGATGGTTCTGGCAGAGCCACCGGCGGATCGACTCCATGCTCCATGGGACCCTTGGGGAACTCGGGGTGGAATCGCTCCTGGATAGGCCCTTGGCGGGACTTTCGGGCGGTCAACTGCAACGGGTCCTGATCGCGTACAGCCTCCTGGCCGAGCCGGAACTCCTGCTTCTGGACGAACCCACCGCGGGTGTCGATACGCCCGGGGAACAGAGCTTCTACGAGTTGATTTCGTCGATCCACGCGCGGCTTGGGCTGACCGTGGTCCTGGTTTCACACGACCTCGCCATGGTGTTCCGCCAGGCCACATGGGTGTACGCCCTCAATGGCGTGATCTGTTGCGAAGGGCATCCGGAGGAAGTCCTCAACGCCGACTCGCTCAAGGCCGCCTACGGCATCCATGTCACGCCGTACCATCATCACCACCACGGGCCCCAATCGGGACCGGTCGAACAGCCCATCGCCTTCAAACGCCGCTGAGCCATGCTGGAATTCCTTGCCGAACCTTTCATGCAACGGGCGTTGCTCGTGGCCTTGGCGCTTGGCCCGATCTGCGGCTTCCTGGGCGTGTTCGTGACGGCCCGCCGGATGGCCTTCTTCAGTGACACCATTTCCCACGCGGCCCTCACGGGGGTCGCGGCGGGATTCCTGGCAGGGTTCGAGGAGCCCACGATCCCGGTGCTTCTGTACTGCTCACTGGTTGCGGTCGCCATGTTGTGGCTGCGGGAACGGACGCAGCTGTTGAACGACACGATCATGGCCGTCCTCCTCAGCAGTTCGGTCGCGGGCGGCGTCGTATTGCTGAGCCTTCAACGCAACCGCTGGGCCGAACTCGACAAGTTCCTGCTCGGGGACATCCTGTCGGTCAACTGGACCGACGTGGGGGTGGCGTGGGGCGTGGCGTTCTTTGTCGCGGGGGTATTGTTGTGGAAATTGACCCCGTTGGTGCTTCTGACCACCCACGAGGACCTGGCCCATGTGGGTGGCATCCGGGTACGGGCCATGAACTACGGCTTTGTCATCCTCCTGACCGTGGCCGTGTCCCTGAGCATCCGGGCATTGGGGATCCTGCTGGTCACCTCGCTCATCGTCCTTCCGCCTGCCATTGCGCGCAGCCTCTCCCACAACCTTCGGCAGCACATCATGCTCAGTTTCATTGTGGGCGTGGTCGGCGCAGGAGGCGGGGTCCTTTCATCCTACCCGTTGAACCTTCCCACCGGGCCCACGATCACCCTCACGCTTTCGCTGCTCTTTGTCCTCTCGCTGGTGGTGCGCCGCTTGCGACGCGACGCAACCGACGCTAAACCCAGTGCGTGAACAACGCCTGTAGCCAGCACGCCCATCCGCATCGGCTGGTCCAGCAACCGCTCACCGAGCTGACGGACCGCCTGCGAGCCAGCAGCCGCAAGGTCACCGGTCAGCGTCAGGCCATCCTCGATGTCCTCCGCCGTCACGCCAGCCCGCTGACCAACCGCCAGATTCACGACGCGCTCGGCAAGGCCGATTGCGACCTCGCCACCATCTACCGGAACATGCACACGCTGACGGAGATGGGGTTGGTGAAGCGGTTCGACTTCGGGGATGGTTCGGCCCGGTTCGAACTGGTTACCGACGAGTCCAACCATCACCACCACCACCTCGTCTGCAACCGGTGCGCGATCATCGTGGAGGTCGAGGACTGCTTCCCGCCCGAGTACGAAACAGAACTGGCCCGACGACACGGATTCGCCAGCGTCAGCCACCGGCTCGAATTCTTTGGCCTTTGCCCACGGTGTCAGAAGGAGCCGGCAGCCGAGCCGCCTCCCTCCGTAAATGCAGCTGCCGCGTCCACGGGAACCGCTCCTGTCCTGCCCCAACAACAGAAGCGCGGGCGCAAACCCGCAAAGGTCGCCCCATGAGACTCGATGTCTGGCTGTGGGCTGTTCGCGCGTACAAGACACGTTCCACCGCCGTCGAGGCCATCCGGGCCGGAGACGTTCAGGTCAACCAGCTCATCCCGAAGCCATCCCGCGATGTGCAACCCGGCGACCTCATCGTTGCCAAGGTGGGCGAGTTGACCCGGACCTTGCGCGCCAAAGGTTGTCCGCGCTCCCGGGTCGGTGCAGCACTGGTGCCCGACTACGCAGAGGACCTGACCCCACCCGAGGAACGAATCCGCGTCCGCACACCAGCGACGGAGATCGTCGGCTTCCGTCCCAAGGGAAGCGGACGGCCCACCAAGCGGGATCGCCGACGCATCGACGAAATCACCACCTGACTTCAGAAGATCACGTCCCCAGCCTCCCGACGAACACAGCGGGCGGACGTTTCGATGCCTGACCGCAGCCATTTGCCGGGACCATCTCCCAGACCACAGGCACGGACGACACCCGCGAGCATGGCATCGCCGGCTCCCACCGTGTTTCGGACAGGCACCTTCAGCGCAGAGCGGTGCCAGAACGACCGGTGGTCTTCCCCGACCAGAAACGCACCTTCCGCCCCCAGCGACACCAACACCCACCCTCCGGTGACGGCAGCGAGCGCTCGCGCGGCGGCTTCGCGCCGGGTGAAATCAGGAAGCGCATTCCCAGCCCACTGCTCGAGCTCGTGGAGATTGGGCTTCACCAGGAACGGACGCGCCTTGATCGCCAGTCGGAAGGCCTCCCCATCGCAATCGAGGAAGACCCGGCATCCAGCCTCCCGCCCTTCCTGAACCCATTGGGCATACAGGTCCGGGGGCGCACCCCGGACCAAGGCCCCGGCAAGAACGAGGCGGGAACACCGCTTGAGCCGTCGCCGGACTGCATCCGCGAGTCCCCACACCTCCATGGGTTGAAGCACGGGCCAGGTCGGGTTGAGTCGGAACTGGCCCTGCGTTTTTGTCGTTACGACGACGTTGGCCCGATTGGCCCCCGTGATCCGGACGGCATGGTGATCGATCTTCTCCTGCCGCAACCCACGCACCAGTTCGGCGCCGGTTTCCCCGCCGATGGGCAGGACAAGCTCAGGGTCATCCCCGAGAGCGCGCAACCAACGCGCCACATTGATCCCCTTCCCTCCCGGCCAACGCCGCTCCGTCAGGACCTCGTTCTTCTCCTCCGAAACCAACCGATCCACCCGCCATTCGACATCGACGGCGGGGTTCGTGGAAACAACAAGGACCCGGTCAGCGCTCACGGCAACGGCACCACCCGATAGAACAGCTGGGGATCGACGCCTATCGGGATCGTCAATCGGAGCGTGTAACCCGTCGCAACCACCGGGGCGCCCACATCCAGCCAGACCAGAGGCTGGGTCAGGTCGGTCGTGGCCTGGAACTGATAGGCACGACCCGGAACGCTATTGAACTCCACTTCGGCGTCTCCGCCAGGTGCTGACGGGATGAAAGTCAGCTCAATCGGCGCGCGGCTGTTCGGAATCCCATCCACTGGAGCCGATGCCCGGACGGTGTAGACCACGGTCGATGGATCCAACCCGGCGACGGCCAGGAACCAATCACCGGAGAGATCGGCGACGTCATTCGTCGTCACCACGATCAGCTCCGGTTGGGTTCCGGGCTTCGGGAAGCTGAAGACACGGGACGCCACGTCGGGAAGCTCGCCCTGACTGACGGACAATTCGATCAATCCCGTCGTATTGTAGACCTCGAAGACAACGACGGGCGAACCCGCGGGGACATTGAACCGGAACAGACCCGTGCCACCCGAGGCCACTGTCCGGTCGACAGGGATGTCTTCGAAGAGGGTCTCGATATCCGTCCGATCAAAGCTCAGTACGGCAAGGATCGTGAAGGTCACCGGAGCCGGATCCACCGCCTGGACGGCAATGTACCAACGCCCACCGGTGAGCGCGACAGGCGCGGAGCTGCGATCGACGAGGACCACCTCGCTGTTCGTGCCCGTTGAAGCCGAGGTGTAGTCGAACAGGTTGGTCGACACCAACGGCAGCCCACGCTTCACGAAAAGGTCCGCGTTTCCGGTCAAGCCGCTCAACTGGATCTCGGCGGCAGTGGCATCCTCCGGCACGTCGATGGCGAAAAACTGCAGCGAACCCGTGACACTGTTCGTCACGGCGAGCGGAACCTCGTTGGTGAGGGTGATCAACTGACCGGTCAACTCGCTGGCGACAATGGTGTAATCCACCGCATTCGTCCCGGGAGTCGCAACCGACAGGTACCAGCGACCGGAGCTCAACGGCACGGGGCTGGAACTCGAATCGAGCGAGATCACCTCGGAATTGGTGCCGGTGTTCGTGCTGGCGTAATCGTGCACGAACCGGCGCGGCAACGTGGGCGATCGGCTGAGGAACAAGTCCACGTCCCCGCTCATCGTCGGAATCTCGAAGACGGCCGCCAGCGCATTGGTACTGACGTCGAACCGGTAGTAATCCAGATACCCGGGCGTGGTTCCCGTCCGCACGAAAGGCACGCCATTGGTCAGGGTCATCAATCCGATGTCGATATCGACGAGGACCCCGATGGCAACCGAGGACGACGTGATGTTCTCGACCGTCAGGTAGTACCGTTTTCCGCGCGGCAGGATCGGGGGAAGGTTGGTGCCGACGACGTATGGATTCGAGTCGGTGAGGATGTCGCCTTCAAAGCCCCCGGTCGGGATTCCGGAATCGCTGTAGTACATCGGAAGCCCGGGTCCGCTGGTGAACAGCGTGTTGGTGGCCGCCCTGGCTTCGATCGGGACGTCCACCCGGAAGAACGCGCTTTCACCCGGAGCCAGCGTCGATGTGTAGAGCACGCCGTTGGTCAATCGGACCACAGGCCGGTTGGTCTGCATGAAGGTGAGGCGCAAGTCCCATCCCTGGATCACACCCGTGACCGCACCCCGGGCGTCGGTCACCTCCAGGCGCCACTCACCGGCAGCGGAGGATCCCAGCATGTTGGTGAAGCCCTGCTCGGGCTGATAGGTCAACTCCGCCCCGAACTGCTCAAGCTGGAGGGTGTCGAGCATGACCCCCTGGATCTCCCCGTTGGTGGTGACGTTGCCCGTCGTTTGGGGAACAACCGACAGCGAGGTTCGGTTCGTGGTCGCACGGAACCGGAGGTCCGCCTCGAACCAGTTGGTCGAAACCTGCACCACCTGATCCAGCACGCCATCGATGAACAACCCGACCGGGACGGTATTCGTCACCGCGGGATGAGTCCGCAACTGGAACCGGGCGCGGTAACGTTCGCCCGCCTCGGCCTCGAATGCGTACTCCGCGGAAGCATCGCCCAGGACCAGCACCTTGCTGCCCGTATGGGCTTCCGCCCCGATGTCCAGCACGGCGGCGGGATTCGTTCGGATCGTCCAACCTTCCACATCCGATCCTGCGGTGTAGTTGCGTGCGACGGCGGATTCGAACGAGTTGGTCAGCAGGATGACCGGCCCGAGCGTCAGGCCGCTGTAGGGCGGCGGAGAAAACTTGATGGGTCCTCGGGTCAAACGGTCCCGGTCCGAGAAGACCGCGAAGGTCACGTTGGTCACCACGTTGTTCGCGATGATCGCACCGGGTCCGGAGGACACCACCTGCAGCACACCATTCGTGTCGGTGAACACAGCCGAGATGGAGCCCGGTCCAGCGCCGAAGGGAGGCTCAAATCCGATGAGCAAGGCCGGGGAGGAAAGCCCACCCGCCACCCCCCAACCGGCCACAACGATATTCGTGTTCGCCGGGAACGCCTGAACCCAGCCCTCGAGGGTGAACCCGGAGGCGGCGTCCAGCGGAAGCACAGGAGTAACGCCAAGCGCCAGGCCGTCACGGAACCGGATCGCGCCATCCATCTGTCCATCGGCAACCGACCAAGGACCGCCCAACGCCACGCTGTTCGTCAACAGGCGATCCCGACCATCCTCATCAAAGGGCCACAAGGCGGCCAGACCGTCGTTCTGACGCGATTCCTGTTTTGCGAAGCCAACCAACCCATCCGAATGGATCAACCGGACCTCGTTCGTTGCCAAGGGACGCGTCCAAAGCCCGAAGTCGTCGAGGGCGACCGTCGAGAGCCGATTGCTGAATCCATTCGAGGGATCCGCGGCGAACAACAACGGCCGATCGGTGGGCAGGGCGACATTGGTAACCCCGCCGGTAGCCACCTTCTGGCCGTCCACATAGAGGTTTACCTCGGACGTCACCGCATCGTAGGCCAGTGCCACGTGCTGATAATTCGTTGCCACGTAGGATCCGCCGTAGGCCTCCGCGACAGTGGTTCCGCGGTTCTCCGTGAGGAGCATCCGGGTGCCCTGCGGGTTCACCAGATGGACCGCGAGGTCGGACAACCGGGGATGCTCGATGCGCAGCCCCACGTCGATCGCCGACACCGGCCGGGTATCGGTCACGACGATCGTCGATTCCGTCGTGGCAGCATCCACCAG
>JBIKWS010000056.1:0-10931 GCA_044356195.1 Cyanophyceae cyanobacterium | reverse complement strand
CTGGCCGCCCGCCAGCAACCATCGCCCGTCGTAGCTGATCGCGGCCGCATGCTGGAAATCCCGGGCCCCACCGAGCGTCGCCGGCTTCTCGCCCGATTCCGTCACCCGCACGAAATCCGTCTCGCCAGGAACCACGACCGCATCGCCGCCGGTGCCCACGTGGCACAACCCCACCACCTCCTTGGGAAACCCACCGACGTTCTTCGCCTTGTCGGCGCTTCCGAGCGTCCAGAACTTGATCGCGCCATCCGCACCACCGGTGGCCACGACGCGCCCATCGGCGCGCCAGGAAACCGCCAGCACGTGGCCCGAGTGTCCTTCGAGCGTGGACGACACACGTCCGTTCGCGACCTCGATCACCCGGGCAAACCGATCCGCACCGCCCGTCAGGATCTGCTGGCCGTCAGGCGACCACGCCAGCGCGAGGACGGCATCGCTGTGGACATTGGTGAAGCCGTACAGGTGCTGACCCGTTGCCGGATCCCAGACGCGCACTTCGCCACCGCGCGTGGGTTCGCCGGAACCACTCGCGAGACGAAGGCCATCCGGGCGGAACGAAAGGGCGTTCACCCGATCAGCAATGGGCGAATCACCACCGCCCGTGCCCAGCGTGGCCGCGAGACGATACTCCGGGGTGAAGGTCCAGGTTCGGGTGGAGGGGAGGCAAAGGGTCTCTTCGTTTTCGAACCCGAGCTGGGAACCCGACGCAGGGATCGAGGCCACCCACGCGCCCGATCCGGAGTTCCACACATGCACCCGACCGTCCGCCAGCAGTGCCAGTTTCTTCCCGGAAGGAGACCAGGCCCCGGCGACCACCTTGCCCCACACCTGACCCGGCGCTCCCTCGGACGGGAGCGAAGCCAACCGCGATTGGGCCTCGCGCAATGCGGTCCGTGTCACGAGGACCTGCGTGGCGATCCGGTCCCGCGACAATTCGGCCAGGCGCAGTTCCTCGCCCGCCGTGTCCAACCGGGTCTGGGCCTTCGCCGCTTCGGCAACGGCTGGATCAACTGCCTTGCGCGCCGACTCCACGCGTTCCTTCAACGGAGGCAGCGCATTGGTGGCCGCACCCGCCCGTTCCGCCCGTCCGTGGACTGCTTCGGCGATCGACAGGGCGGTGCGTGCCTTCCGCTCGGCCTCCGCCTTTTCGTCGCGTGCCTTGCGGGCCACAACCTCGGCTTCGCGCGCCTTCTTGAGCCGGTCGGACTGCGCCGCCCACTCCTTTTCCTGCGCCTCGAGTCGGGCCTTTTCGCCGTCGACCGTCGACTGCACCAACCGGCGCTGCCGGGCGGGATCCGCATCGGGCAACCGCGGTCCCGGATGGAGTCGCACAACGAACACGCCCTTGTCGTCGGTGAGTTCGGGGACCCCATTTGTCGTGAAGCGCAGGATCCGCGAACCGTTGGTCGAAGTCGTCCCGGGCACGAATCCGCCGGCACCACCAGAGCGTTTCGCCGCGGACCCGGGTTCCGCAACGGTCCGCTTCCACACCTTGATCTCGCGATATCCGCCGGAAGCGATCCAGGTTCCGTCGGGACTCATGGCCACCGCGTTGACGAGATCCCGATGGGCGGGCACCGGATTCGTGGACAACCCGGAATCGGACAACCAACCGCGCACCGTTCCCTCCAGAGGATCGAGCAAGGCCAGCTTCGCTCCACGACCGGCCACCGCGACGTGCGCGTCCGCCGCCATGGCCACGGCGTAGACGGGTTGCAGGCGTTCCGACGGTGCCTCCCAACGGATCTCGGCGAACCGGCGTTCGGACTCCTTGCAACCCTCGTCGATCCAGGTCGCGAGCAACCCCAGTTCCCGTGGCGTGAGGTTCACCGCGTTGGCCTTGTTGTCCTTGGGCGGCATGCGCGGCTTGGCCTCATGCGTGGAGACCTTCAGCAGGAGCGACTCCGCGGATTTCCCCGGCACGACCGCTGGACCCGACTCACCGCCGCGCAGCATGTCGGCGGGCGTCTCCAGCATCAGGTCGGCCTTGGTGGTGGTCTTGTTGTGGCACGGCAGGCAGTTGGCCTGAAGCACCGGCACCACCTCCTGATAGAAGTCCACCGGCGTCGTCCGTGCCACGCGTTCGATGGCGATCACCGGACGCGGGGTCGATCCAGCCGGAGGGGTGTCCTGCCCCCAAGCCACCCGCGAAAGCCCGAAGGCCACCCAAGCAACGAAGCCCACCCTCACGAGGGATCTGTTGAAATCAAACTGGAGGAAGCCGTTGGAACCGCGGATTGCACAGATCGCAGAGATGAACAGGGACTTTGGTTCGGCTCGCAGCACATCTGTGGGGTGAGATCCGGGCCGCGAACCAAACCTCCATTCCAGTGCTGCCCATCTGTGGAATCTGTGAAATCTGTGGCTAAACCAACTGCCTGTTTGAGGATCAAACTTCATCGCAATCCCTTCACTTCGCTGGAACCACCTTCACCCGGATGGGTGCCGACCACACCCCCAACGTCACGTCGCGCGGTTTCGCGCGTTCCTCAGCCGCCTTGCGTGCGGCTTCCGCCTGCTTCTTCCGTTCCTCGATCGCCGCCTTGGCTTCGGCGGAAGCCGACTTCAAAGCAGCCTCCGCAGATTTGAGTTCGGTATCGGCCAAGGCGATGGCCTCCGCTTGGTTCCGGTACTTCCCGGCCACCTGCCCCTGGACCCACACGACATGCTCGCCTTCGGGCAGGGCCGTCTCGGCGAGATTCAGTTCGAACACGGCATTCGTTGCCTTCTCGGCGATGCTGAACTCCTTCGCCTTCTCCAGTGCGGGATGGCCGGCAGCCTTCATGTTGAAGGCCGCCGGAAACTCGTACCGACGCGCCACGCGCAACGGCACCGAAAGCTTCGCTCCCGCCTTCACCTCAAAGACGCGTTCCTCGGCCGCGGCCACGACCACGGGCTCCGGCTCGGGAGCCACGCCGACGCGGAACACCTGCGACAACCGATAACTCGAAGGATCCTGGTTGAAGTCCGCCACCGGCCAGCGCGCGACGCCGCTTCGGGCCGTCCGTTCCAGATGGTTCGTTCCCACCGTCGCATGGCCAACCAACCGGATTCCGAAAGAACCACCCGCCACCGTCTCCGCCGCGGTCAACAGCACGGTTCCCGTCGTCGCCCCGCCTGCGATCCGGCCCGGAGCCGCGGTCACTCCCGGCGGCAATCCATCCGCCACCACCTCCAGCGGTCCATCGAACCCGTCCATGCGCGCGATCGCCACCTTCACCGGCAACGTGCCCCCACGACGCAACACCGGCGTGGTGATGTGGACCTTGCGATCCTCGCCATTCGCGCGCGGCGGCGGTTGCGCCCACGCAACCAATCGGAAGTCCGGAGACGCCCGCCGGACCGTCAGCCGAAAGGCCCGCCGAGGAGCCGCAGGCGACGGGTTGAAGAGATCGCGCACAAGCACCCGATACCTGCCATCTTCCGGTGCCTCGAAACGTCCGGCGGCATCACGCGATCCCATCGGCAACTCGTTGCCTCCGGGGTTGGCGTCGAGTTCTCCCAACTCCACCACGTCCGCGTATTGCACCCGACCGGCAGCGTCCCGCGTCGTGCGCTCGCGCTGAACGAGGACCATCGGATCAACGACTTGGCCCAACCGATCCCCGACGATCTCCATCCAGAACACGTCCCCCTTCTTCGCGTCGAACTGGACTCCGGACACCTCGCCCACGCGCGGGAACAACCCGCTGAAATCCACCGGCGGCTGGACGAAATTGATCGCCGGCACACCCTGGGTTCCCAATGCGGAAAGCATCGATGACGACGTCCCCAGGGCGAACAGGACGGGGTTCGCGGGACCGTTCGTCGTCCGCCACGTCCAGGTCCAGAGCGGAGCCGTGAACGAGGAGGCCTTCGGCAACCACCCCGCCGCCTCATCCGAGATCGCGTCGGAGAACGCCGGTGCCTGAACGTCCAACACCACGCTCTCCAGCGGCGTACCATCGAACCCCGCAATGCCGGATGGTTTCGCGCCGGGCAACTGACGCCCGAAAAGGGTCACCTGCGACTTGCCGCCAGCTCCCAGTCCCACAGGCAGGGCGAAGTCAACGTGAGGACCGTTCAACCGCTCGATCCGGTAGAAGAAATCGTCACCGCCCCGGAACTGCGCGTCGGCCAATTCGAGTCGATGCACGCCTGCGGTTGTGGCCGTGAAATCGATCAGTCCCGACCGGCGTGTCCGCGCGACTTCACGGCCGGCGGGATCGAACAGGGCGAGATCCGGAACGAGGCGCGAGTCGATCTCGGCGGTCTGGACCCGGACGAGCACGCGTTCCCCCTTCGAGGATGAAAGCGCGAAGACGGCGCGCGTGGCCGCGGGAATCCGTCCCCACACGGCAGCCCCGCGGAGCAGCGTTGCCGCGGAAGCCGGCGAAGAATTCGTGGACGGCTGCACCGGTGCGGGCGCTCCCTCCACGAGGAAACCCCGCGGATTCGAAACACCGAACCGTCCCGTGACCCGCACCTCGACAAGACCCGAAGGCACATCCGCCGGGACCACCACCCGATACACGCCGGGTGCACCAGGCTTCAGTGTGCCGAGGATCCGTGGATGGCTGAAGACAAGCGGACCGGGTTCCTCGAAATCGGCGGCGTTGACGGTGACCTCGTTGGTCGCGCCCGCGGCAGCGCCGGCGGGGAACACGTGGTTCAGCACCAACTGCGGCAACTGGGCGGAGGCCACGAAGCTGCCGGCCAACAGCAGGCCCAGACCGCAGGACACCCTCGGGAGCGCGTCCATGGCTCAGTGATTGAAGAGGAATTCCTTGGTGTTCAGCAACGCCCACACCGCGTCCTCGAACGCCTCGCGCCGGGCCTTGATCTTCCCGGCATCGTCCTTGGCGGACTCCACCTTCTTCGCGAGGTAGGCCTGCGTGGCCTCCAACTCCGCCGGACGCGG
This sequence comes from Cyanophyceae cyanobacterium, assembly GCA_044356195.1. Taxonomy (GTDB): domain Bacteria; phylum Verrucomicrobiota; class Verrucomicrobiia; order Limisphaerales; family UBA9464; genus UBA6176. The sequence goes on along the minus strand of JBIKWS010000056.1, from coordinate 6,031 downwards.
TTCGCGGCCCAGTGCCACCCGATACAACTCCGTCAACCGCGCCGACTCGGTGCGGGCGGCATCATTGGCAAGGCGCGCTGCATAGCCGCCGTCTGCGGAAAGCTTGGTCTGGATATCCTTCGAATTCAGGAGGTGCAACGCCTGGCTCAACGACGCATCCAGCGAGCGCTCGCACTCACACGAGGAACTGGCGTCGGGCCGGCCGAACACCGTCAGGAAATACGAACTCGTGTTGAAGCTGTTGTCCGGAAGACACACGGCCCGCATGCCCGCGGGCATTCCCTCGAACTTCGTCTCCGCGCCCATCACGAGGTGCACCGAGTCCAGCAGGACCTCGGCATGCAGGCGCCGCGGATAGAAGCGCGAGAAGTGGTGCCGGTCGCGGGCGTTGTATTCGTTGGGCTCCGCGCTCAATTGGTACGTCGTGGACTTCGCCAGCGTCCGCACCAGGTCCTTCAGGTCGTATCCGCCCTTCACGAAATGCGCGGCCATGGCCTCGAGCAATTCCGGGTTCGTCGGCGGATTGGTGTCGCGAAGGTCATCCTCGGGATCGACCAGGCCGCGTCCGAAGAAGTGCTTCCAGTAACGGTTCACGAGAGCCTTCGCGAACCACGGATTGCGCGGCGACGTCATCCAGTCAGCCAACGGCACGCGCGGATCGTCATCCGCGGTCATCTCGCCCATGGCGGTCCCGAGTCCCGCGGGTTTCACGGGCTGGCCGTTCTTCTTGTTCGTGGCCTGCGCGATCCCGCGGCGGTGGAAGATGACATCCTCGCCGGGCTGGCTGCCCGCCTTGCGCCCCACCTGCGCGAAGAACGCCCCGAAGCTCCAGTAATCCTGCTGGCTCCAGCGCTCGTACGGATGATGGTGGCACTGCGCGCACTGCAACCGCTGTCCCAGGAACAGCTGCGCGGAATCCTCCAACTGCGACTGCAACGAACTCACCTGCCGGAACCATGCCACCGGTGGATTCGCCGCAATGTCACCCGACGCCGTCAGCACCTCCCGCACGAATTGGTCGTAGGGCGTGTTCTGCTGCATCTGGTCGCGGATCCACCCATGGAAGGCGAACGATCCACGCGTCTGCCGGGGATCCGACCGCCGATTCCGCAGCAGGGCGCTCCACTTGTTGGCGAACCAGTCCGCGTAGTCGGAGCTATCCACCAGTCGGTCCACCACGGCATCCCGGCGTCCAGCCGAGCGGTCGGTGCGGAAGGCATCGATTTCAGCCGGCGTCGGCAGTCGACCCGCGATGTCGACCGTCGCCCGACGCAGGAAGGTTTCGTCATCGGCCACGGGACTGGGCGGCATCCCGACTTCCTTCAACCGCCGGAACACGAGTTCATCGATGAAGTTCTTCACGGGCGGCAACGACGCCACCGGTGCGCCCAGGGGAACCGTTCCGCGGAACGTGGCGACCTTGCCCTGGTACCGGACCATCACGGCGAATTCGCCGGGCAGGTTGAACACCTTCACCCGTCCCTTTTCATCCACGCGCGCCACGTCCTTTTCGTTGGCCTCGTAGAGGGCCCCATAGGTGACGTCTTCGGCGGAACCGTCCGTGTAATGGGCCGTCACCACCAACTGCTGCGAGGCATCGGACACCAGCGTCCGCACCGGAGGATAGACCTCCAGACGCGCGACGGTCGGTGCATCGGCAGCCCCCACCGGCATGCCCTGCCGGATCCAGCGGACCAGGAGCGAGTAGTCGTCGGAGTTCGGATCCAGACGGCGCCCGCCGCCATGCGGCAACTGGGCCGCGCCCTTGGTCAGCAGCAGGGAACGCTCCGGAGCGGCCGGGAACAGCCGGCGTCCGCGCGATTCCTTCACCAGGTGCTCGAAATCCTCCGCCGGTTCGAACCCCAGCAGCGAAAGCCGGAATCCATTCTGGCCCGCCGCCTTGCCATGGCATCCGCCGCCGTTGCAGCCGTTCTTCGTGAACACCGGCACGACCTGATTGGCAAAGTGAACGGGTTCGGAAACCGTCGCGCCCACGACCTCGACCGGCAGCGTGGCTTCGGTGCCATCCGGCATCCGCGCCTTCAGCGTCGCCACGCCATCCCCCAAAGGACGCAACCGTCCTGTGGGATCCACCGAAGCCACCCCCGTCGGCGTGACGGTCCAGCGCACGGCCGCCGTGGAATCGGCCTCGGTCCCGCGCGCGTCGCGTCGGGTGGCGAGCACCTGCTGGGTAGCGTCCTGGCCGCGCAGGACCACGCGGTTCGTGCCACTGCGGAAGCCGAGCTGAAGGGTGTCCGCGTGCGCTGCGCTGGTGAGGAGCAGGAGGAGGAAGAGTGGGAGGGATCCGACGGATCGGACTGATCGGACTGATCCGTCCGATCGGTCCGATCGGCCTGATCCTTGGAGAGGGGAAATGTGGGGAGGGTTCATGGGGAGGTGGGGCTCACACCATCTCGCGGAGGGGTTGGCAGCCGTCGGGCACCAGGAACTGGGGGCGTCCTGTGAGGTCCGGCAGCGTGACCTTGTTCACGTCGATGCCGAGGGAATGGTAAAGGGTGGCGAATACCTCACCGAAGAGGACGGGGCGTTCGGAGGGTTCGCCGCCGAGACGATCGGTGGCTCCGATGACCTGGCCGTGGCGCAATCCGCCGCCGGCGAGGAGGGCGTTGGTCACGCGCGGCCAATGATCGCGGCCGCCGTCCTTGTTGATGGTCGGGGAACGGCCGAACTCGCCCCAGGCGATGACGGTGACGTCCTTGGCCAACCCGCGTTGGTGGATGTCCTCGATCAGCGCGCTCAAGGCCTGATCGAACATGGGAAGGTCGTTGCGGGCGTTGCCGAAGTTGTTGCCGTGGTAATCCCAGAACCCGTACGCAACGGTGACGAACCGGGCACCCGCCTCCACCAGTCGCCGGGCGACGCAGAACTGTTCGTTCAGCATGGGGGCCGCATCGCCGTGGACTTTGGGGTCACCCTTGCCGTAGCGCGCCAGGACCTTTGGATCTTCCTTCGACAGATCCAGCGCCTGCAGCAGCCGGCTCGACGTCAGCATCCCGAAGGCCTGGCGGTTGAAGCCGTCCAATCCGGCCATCAGACCGCTGCCGTCCACGTCCCGACGGAACCGGTCGAGTTCCGCCAGCAACCCGCGTCGGTCGCTCAACCGCTCCGGCGTGATCCCGTTGAGGACCATGTCGCCCTTGGCATCGGCCGCGGGACGGAAGGCGTCATTGGCGACACCGGCGAAACCGGCATTCGCGGCGTTGTAAGGCCGGTGCTGCATCCGCGGCTCCAGGCCCACGAATGCGGGAACGCCATCCGCCGATCCCAGGGTCCGGGAGACGCAGGCCCCCATGGTGGGCCAACCGCCCGGGGGCGCGTTGTTCTTCCGACGCCCGGTCTGGCACATGAAATCGGAGTGATCATCGATGCCGTCGGCGATGGAGCGGATCACCGTGTACTTGTCCGCCAACCGGGCCAGCAGGGGCAAATGCTCGCAGATCTGGAGGCCGGGAAGGTTGGTGGGGATCGGACGGAACTCGCCGCGGATCTCGGACGGGGCGTCCAACTTGAGGTCGAACGTGTCCTGATGCGGCGGCCCACCCGGCAGGTAGACCATGATCACGGCCTTGTGGCCGGAACGAAGCCCGGAGTCGGATTCGGCCTGCAACAGTTGCGGCAGGGCGATTCCACCCATTCCGAGGGTCCCGATGCGCAGGAAATTACGCCGCGACACGCCGTCGCAGAATCGTCGCGATGAACCGGGGAGGGAGATCACCCCCCATTGTTGGACCAGCCCCCACCCTTTGCACAAGACCCTGATTGAGGTGAAGTGGAAGTTCCCGTTGTAGGCCGCGTGCCAGGAATCTGGAATCTGGGTACTGGCGTCTGGCAACTTCACGGGCAAGGTTCCGCCATGGCTATGCGGAACCTCCTCCATCGACTCACCGGATGGTTGCCTGCCCTCGTCGCGATGATTGGCCTGGGTCACGCAACCTTGGCTCAGATCCCCGCGCGGCCTACCACTGCATTTACCGGTCTCCCGCCCCAACCGCCCCGCACGGCCTACACGTTCACCGATGCCCTTCCCGGGGTGACCTTCAGCCAACCCCTGGCCATCGCCTCGCCACCGGGCGAAACCAACCGCCTGTTTGTCGTCGAGAAGACCGGAAACATCATCGTCATCACGAATCTCACCCGCCCCACCCGTACGGTCTTCCTCAACCTCAGCACCAACCTGCGCACCGCCAGCGAGCAGGGCGTGCTCGGCCTCGCCTTCCACCCCCGCTACGCGGAAAACGGGCGGCTCTACGTCTACCGGTCCATGGCCACCGGCCACACCGCCACCCGGACGGATCACGACGTCGTCAGCGAGTTCCGCGTCTCCGCCACCGATCCCAACCGCGGTGACCACGGCTCCGAGGTCCGGCTTTTCGCCCAACGCGATGAAGCCAACAACCACAACGGCGGCGACCTCCACTTCGGACCCGACGGTTACCTCTACATCGCCGTGGGCGACGAAGGCGGTGCCAACGATTCCTTCAACAACGGACAACGCATCGACCGCGACCTGTTCGCGGGACTGCTTCGCATCGATGTCGATCGGCGCCCGGGGTCGTTGCCGCCGAACCGCGACCTGAACAACGCCGCGAATGCGTGGATGATCACCACCAACTACGCCATCCCGTCGGACAACCCGTTCATCGGGGCCACGAACTTCAATGGATCGCCAATCACTGCTTCGCGCGTCCGGACGGAGTTCTTCGTCACCGGACTGCGCAATCCGTGGCGCTTCTCGTTTGATCCGGTGACCGGGGAGTTGTGGATTGCCGATGTCGGCCAGGACCGATGGGAGATGATCTTCGTGAGCCGACGCGGCGCAAACCACGGCTGGCCGTTCCGCGAAGGCAACGTCCCCGGACCGCGCAGCGGCATGCCGACGGGATTCCTGACCCAGCCGTCCTTCAATTACGTCGCGCCCGTCCACGTTTACGCCCACGGCTCCGGCGTGGACCGCGGCAACTCCATCACGGGCGGACGCGTGTATCGCGGTTCCCGCATTTCCGCGCTGCACGGGGCCTACATCTACGGCGACTACGTCAGCGGAAACATCTGGTCCCTCCGCCGCAACCCGGGTGCGGCTCCCAGGGTGGAACGATTGACGGGCCTGTCCGGCGTCGCGGGCTTTGGCATCGATCCTTCGAACGGCGACATCCTGGCTGCCCAGTTGTCTGCCGGCCGGGTCATGCGACTCCAAGCGGGTGCGGTGGTTCCAGGAACCGCCTTCCCGCCGACGCTTGCCGACACCGGTGCCCTCACGGACACGGCCGCGATGCAGGTTTCTCCGGCCTTCACGGCCTACGACATCAACCTGCCGTTCTGGTCCGACCACGCGCACAAATCCCGGTGGTTCCACCTGCCCACGAACACCTACGCCGGCTTCCGCGCAGACGGGGCCTGGACCACGCCCCCGGGTACCGTCTGGATGAAGCACTTCGAACTGGAACTCACCAATGGCGTCCCGGAATCACGCAAACGCCTCGAAACACGGTTCCTCGTCCGCATGTCCAACGGCGTCTACGGCGTCACCTACCGCTGGAACTCGCCGACCAACGCGGTGCTCGTGCCCGATGCCGGTGCGGACGAGACGCTCACCATCCGCGACGGGGATCAGGTCCGCGAACAGGTCTGGCGTTATCCGAGCCGGACGGAATGCCTGATCTGCCACAACGCCAACGCCGGTGGTTCCCTCAGTTTCCATACGCGCCAGTTGAACCTGCTCGCCGCCTACCCTGGTGACGTCCGCACCAATCAGATTGGCGCGTTCATCGCCGCCGGTTACCTGACAAACGCGCCGGCAGGTTTGCACAGGCTCGCCACGTTCGCTCCGCCCGCCGTTGCGGAAAGCACCGAATGGAAGGTGCGGCGCTACCTCGATGTGAACTGCGCCTTCTGCCATCAACCGGGCGCACTCGGCGGCGGCATGTGGGACGCGCGGGCCTCCACACCCACCGATCTGGCCGGTCTGATCCGCGGTCCGCTGGCCAGTCCGCACGGCGGACCAGACGCCCGA
>JBIKWS010000650.1:0-3099 GCA_044356195.1 Cyanophyceae cyanobacterium | reverse complement strand
TCCGTGGGGATTGGGTCAGGCATGGGTTGGGCGGCTTTCCTCGAGGGTCCAGTGGAAGGAGTCCGGCGTCTCGCAGCGGCAATGGGCGGCGAAGAATCCGCCGCGATGCTTCCAGAACAGGGGCCAGATCTGTTCCCGATCGGTGGCCGGCAAACGGAGTGAATCCAGTTCGTGGCGTTGGAAGAATGCAAACCGTCCCTCGCGGTGGGGCGGGGGGAGAACGTGGAGTCGGGGCAGGACCTCGAAGAGGAACATCAACCAATGGGCCTGACCTTGATAACCGCTTTCGCTGACGAGGGCGGTGAGGTGGAGATCCGAGGGGGTGAGGTGGATGCCGAGCTCCTCGAAGGCTTCCCGACAGGCGCACGCGTACGGAGACTCGCCGACGTCCTGATGGAGTTTCCCGCCGCAGGGGCTCCAGAGACCCCGATTCGGTTCCTGGGCACGTTCGAGCAGGAGGACTTCATCCGCTGCGTTGAAGCAGTAGAGCAATGTCGCAACCTTGTAGGGCAGGCCCATGCGCGAAGGATGACGGCGGATGCGGATGCGGGGAAGCTTCGGATCATTCCATGACGGAGGTTGAGAAACACCCCGTCTGTGGGCAGGCTTCGAAGCATGTTGATGCGCATTGCCGCCGCCGGTGCCCTGACGGCGCTGGTCCTGACAGGGTGTGTGAACTCCACTTCTTCCGTGCGATCGAAACCTTTGAAGTATCCGGTGACGCCGCGGCAATCCGTGGTCGACAATTACCACGGGGTCCAGGTCGAAGATCCGTACCGCTGGCTGGAGGATGACAATTCGGCGGAAACGAAGGCGTGGGTGGAGGCGCAGAACGCGGTGACCTTCGGGTACCTGGCAACGATCCCGGAGCGGGCGTTGATCAAGGAGCGGATGACCCGCCTGATGAACTACCCGCGCACGGGACTGCCGTACAAGCGGGGCGGTCGCTACTTCTATTCCAGGAACAACGGGCTGCAGAATCAGGACCTGTGGTTCACGGCGCCGTCGTTGGACGCCGAGCCAACGCTGTTGCTGGATCCCAACACGCTCTCCGCGGATGGCACGGTTTCGGTGAGCGCGCCGTCGATTTCGGAAGATGGCCGGTACGCGGCTTACCAGATTTCCGCGAGTGGCAGTGACTGGCGGGAGATCAAGGTGCGCGACGTCGCGACCGGGCAGGATCTGCCCGATCGGGTGCAATGGGTGAAGTTCAGCGGGACGGCCTGGGCGAAGGATGGGAGTGGCTTCTACTATAGCCGTTACGATGCACCCAAGGATTCGGAAAAGCTGACTCGGGTGAACGAGTTCCAGAAGCTCTACTTCCACCGCATCGGCTCGGATCAGGCGCAGGACACGTTGGTCTACGAGCGGAAGGATCAACCACGGTGGGGATTCGGGGGCGGGGTCACGGACGATGGGCGTTACCTGATCATCACGGCTTCGGAAGGCACGGATCCGAAGAATCGGGTGTTCTACCGGGATCTTTCGGTGGCGGGCGCTCAGGTGGTGGGGTTGCTCACGGACTTTGACGCCAGCTACGACTTCGTTGGGAACGACGGTCCGGTGTTCTGGTTCCGCACGGATCTGTCGGCACCGCGGGGACGGTTGATTGCGATCGATACCCGGCGGCCGGCGCGCGACCAGTGGAAGGAAGTCGTCGGGCAGACCGAGGCCACGCTGACGCAGGCGGGTGTGGTGGGGGAGCGGTTGGTGCTGGAGTATCTGAAGGATGCCCGCAGCCAGGTGAAGCTGTTCCATCTCGATGGTCGGATGGATCGCGAAGTGGCGCTGCCAGGAATCGGCTCTGCGGGCGGATTTGGTGGTCGTCGTGAGGAGACGGAAACGTTCTACAGCTTCACGGGCTATACGACGCCGGGACGCATCTATCGGCATGATGTGGCCACGGGGCAGACGACCCTGTGGCGCGAGCCGAAGGTGGATTTCGATCCGGACGCTTTCGAGACGAAGCAGGTCTGGGTGACGAGCAAGGACGGCAAGCGGTTGCCGATGTTCGTGACGCACAAGAAGGGCATCAAGCTGGACGGCAACAACCCGGTGCTCCTTTACGGATACGGTGGCTTCAACATTTCGCTCACGCCTTCGTTCAGCGTGGGCAATCTCGTCTGGATGGAAATGGGCGGCGTGTATGCCGTGCCGAACCTCCGCGGTGGCGGCGAGTACGGTGAAGAGTGGCATCAGGCCGGGACGAAGCTGCAGAAGCAAAATGTCTTCGATGACTTCATCGCATCGGCGGAGTGGCTGATCCGGAACGGCTATACGAACCCGAAACGTCTCGCGATCCAGGGCGGCTCCAACGGCGGGTTGCTGGTGGGTGCGTGCATGACGCAGCGGCCCGACCTGTACGGCGCTTGTCTTCCTGCCGTGGGTGTCATGGACATGTTGCGGTTTCACCAGTTCACGATCGGGTGGGCGTGGAAGAGCGATTATGGATCCAGCGAGAACCCGGAGGAATTCAAGGCGCTGCGCGCCTACTCGCCGTACCACAACCTGAAACCGGGGGTGAGTTATCCGCCGACCATGGTGACGACTGCGGATCACGACGATCGGGTGGTACCGGCGCACAGCTTCAAGTTCGCGGCGCGCTTGCAGGAATGTCATCGCGGGGATCATCCGGTGCTGATCCGCATCGAGACCAAAGCGGGACACGGAGCCGGAAAGCCGACGGCGAAGGTCATCGAGGAGCGCAGCGATCAACTCGCGTTCCTGGTGCATCACTTTGGTATGTCGGGTCCCCGTCCCTGAATCGTAGCTGAAGGGTATCCCATGAGATTTCTGGCGCGTGGATTCAACGATCAGGGCAATGCCGCTTCCCGGTCGGGCAACATGGCCGAGGCGGAGCGGCTATGGAAACAGGCGGTGACGGTCGACCCGAAGTTCTCGGCTGCCTGGTTCAATCTCGGCTTGATGGCGAAGAAGCGCGGGGAGTGGTCGGAATGCCTCCGCTGCAATCGGGCCGCCGTCCAGGCGGATCCCAAGAACACGGGTGCCTGGTGGAATCTCGGCATTGCGGCGACGGCGTTGCGTCGATGGCCGGAAGCCCGGCAGGCGTGGGCGGCCCGCAAGATCCCCATTCCTGCA